>JBJSXO010000379.1:0-2159 GCA_046086425.1 Actinomycetota bacterium
CCCCCCACGGCACAGCGGGTCCTGCTGCTCGTCCACGGCTACGGCGCCGACGAGCGGGACCTCGGCGGCCTCCTGACCCACCTCGACCCCGAGGGGCACTTCCGCACGGTGTTGCCGCGCGGGCCCGTGGCCGCGCCGCCGGGGTTCTCCTGGTACGACATCGGCGCGGTCGGGGCGGGGCACACCACCGACGCGACCTTCCTGTCGTCACTGGAGGCGCTCGACGACCTCCTCGACCAGGCCTGCGCGGAGCACGGCTCGAGCCGCGCCGACGCCGTCGTCGGCGGGTTCTCCCAGGGGGGTGGCCTCGCCGTCGCGCTCGGCCTCCGGGCGAGCGACCGACCGCACCCGGCCGGGGTGCTGGCCATGAGCACCTATCTCCCCGACGTCGAGGGCGTGGACCTGGACTGGGAGGCCGCCAAGGGCGTCCCCGTGCTCGTCCAGCACGGCACCGACGATCCGCTCATCCCGGTCGAGCGCGGGGGGCGGATGCTGGCCCGCACGCTGATCGACCACGGCGTGCCCACTGTGTACTCGGAGTACCCGATGGGCCACGCCGTGGCCCTGGAGAGCGTGCAGGAGGCGCGCGGGTGGCTCGACGCGATCCGCGCCGGCGAGGCCCCCTCCGCCCCGATGCCCGAGGCCCCGCCCGAGCCGCTGGTGCGGTCGGTGACCACGGCCGAGTTCGAGGCCGAGGTGCTGCGCAGCGAGCTGCCGGTGATCGTCGACTTCTGGGCACCGTGGTGCGGGCCGTGCCGGCAGGTGTCCCCGGTCATCGAGCAGATGGCCGCCATGCGCCGCGGCGCCTACCGCTTCGTCAAGGTCAACATCGACGACGAGCCCCGCCTCGCCGAGGCCTTCGAGGTGCAGTCGATCCCGCTCATCGGCCTGTTCCGCAACGGGCGCATGGAGCGGGCCGCTCTCGGTGCCAAGCCGCGTCAGCAGCTCGAGGCCGAGTTGGGCATGCTCGTCATCCCGTAGCCGGTCCCGGTCTCCGGGAACCCGGTTGCGTCAGCGGATCGCGATGGTTCCCGGCGGCCCGTCGGTGAGGGTGCCGATCACCTGTGCCGCGAGAGTGCCGTGACGGGCGCACGCCGCCGTGAGCGCGCTGGCGGCGGCGGGGTCGACGGCGAGGAGGAGGCCTCCGGAGGTCTGCGCGTCGGCGAGGAGCATCTGCTCGGCTTCGGCGAGGGTGCCGAAGTCCACCGCGTCGGCCACGAACGCGTGGTTGCGTTGCGTGCCGCCGGCGACCATGCCGGCCGCGAGCAGGTCGCGGACACCCTCGATGACCGGGACCGCCGCTGCGTCGACCACGGCTGCGACGCCCGAGCCTGCGCACAGCTCCCGCAGGTGGCCGAGCAGGCCGAACCCCGTGATGTCGGTGGCGGCGTGCACGGCGGTACCCACCTCGAGGGCGGCGTCGCGGGCACCGGCGTTGAGGGCGGTCATCACCTCGACCGCCCGGCCCACGAGCGCGTCGGTGGCCGCATCGCGCTTGAGCGCCGTGGAGATCACACCGAGCCCGATCGGCTTGGTGAGCACCAGCGCGTCCCCGGCACGCGCCCCGGTGTTGGTGAGCACGCGGTCGGGATGCACCGTGCCGACGACTGCGAGCCCGTACTTCGGCTCCGCGTCGTCGATCGAGTGCCCACCCCCGACGAGCGCACCTGCGGCGCGCACGACCTCGGCGCCGCCGTCGAGCACCCGCGCGAGCAGGGCGAAGGGCAGACCCTCGCGGGGCCAGGCCACGAGGTTCAGCGCAAGGAGCGGGGCTCCCCCCATCGCGTAGATGTCGGACAGCGCGTTCGTGGCGGCGATGCGGCCCCAGTCGAACGGGTCGTCGACAATCGGGGTGAAGAAGTCGGTGGTGACGACGATGGCGAGGTCGTCACGCAGCCGGTACACGGCGGCATCGTCGGAGGTGTCGAAGCCCACGAGCAGGTCCGGGTCGGGGGCGGGTGCGCCGAGCCCGTTCACGAGGCCCAGCACGGTGCGCAGGTCGGCGGGGGAGAGCTTGCAGGCACAGCCGGCGCCGTGGGAGAAGCGGGTCAGCCGGACCGGCTCGTCGGTCGTGGTCATGCGGCCAATGTAGGGCCGCACGGGCGGGGGTCAGCCCGGCCGCACCGCGCCCTGGTAGAGGCTGATCGGGTGGATCCGCA
>JBJSXO010000380.1:0-4504 GCA_046086425.1 Actinomycetota bacterium
TCTCGCTCCCAACTCGGTGGCGGCCTACCGGCGGGACCTGCGTCGCTATGTGGCCTTCCTCGACGCGCGCGGCATCCGGGCGGTCGACGAGGTGGGCGAGGCCGACGTCGCGGCCTACGCCGCCGACCTCGCCGGTCTCGACGACGAGGGTCGTCCGCGGTACTCGCCGGCGTCGGTCGCCCGGGCCCTGGTCTCGGTGCGTGCGTTGCACCGCTTCGCCCACGACGAGGGCCTGGCTCCCGGCGACCCGACCGAGGAGCTGCGCGCCGGTCGGGTGCCCCAGGGGATCCCCAAGGCGCTCACGGAAGCCGAGGTGGGCGCCCTGCTCGGGGCGGTGGTCGGGGACGACCCCCGCGCGCTGCGCGACCGGGCGGTGCTCTAGACGCTGTACGCCGGCGGCCTGCGCATCGCAGAGCTCGTCGGGCTCGACCGGGCCGACGTCGACCTCGACGGGGGCCTGGTGCGGGTGTTCGGCAAGGGCCGCAAGGAGCGCATCGTCCCCATCGGGCGCCCGGCCCGGGTCGCGATCGGCGATTACCTCGCCCGGGGCCGGCCCGTGCTGGAGACGCGGCGGCGCCCGGCGGGCGACCCGGTGTTCCTCAACGCACGTGGGGGCCGGCTCTCCCGCCAAGCCGGATGGAAGATCGTGCACGACGCCGGGATGAGGGCCGGCCTCGGCTCGGCCCTTTCGCCCCACGTGCTGCGCCACTCGTGCGCCACCCACATGCTCGACCACGGCGCCGATATCCGGGTGGTGCAGGAGCTCCTGGGCCACGCCAGCCTGTCCACGACCCAGATCTACACGTACGTGTCGCCGGAGCGGCTTCGCCGGGCCTACCTGGCGGCGCACCCCCGGGCCCGGGCCACCCGGTGAGGGACCGGTAGCCTTGGTGACATGGTCGAAGCCACCAACGCCGACTCCCGAGATCGCGATGCCGGAAATGCCGGGATCCGGAGCCAGCTCGAACAGGAGCGTGACCGGGTCCGCGGCCAGCTCCGTGACCTGCACGCCGAGGACAGCAGCTTCGACGACGGGTTCGCCGACACCAGCCAGGTGACCGCAGAGCGGGGTGAGATCGACGCGCTGGCCGGCAGCCTCACCGAGACCTTGCGGGACCTCGAGGACGCACTGGGCAAGTTCGACGCGGGTACGTACGGCATCTGCGAGGCGTGCGGGTCCGAGATCGGTGCAGCTCGGCTGGAGGCGATGCCCGCCGCCCGGCTCTGCATCACCTGTGCGTCCACCAAGCGCTGAGCCGTGCCCCTGCGCGAGACGCTCATCCTCTTCGGCTGCCTCGTTGTCGCCGTCCTGCTTCACGAGATCAGCCATGGGGTCGCGGCGTTCATGCTCGGTGACGACACCGCAAGGCGGGCCGGGCGCCTGACCCTGAACCCGGTGCCGCACATCGATCCGTTCGGCTCGCTCATCCTGCCCGCCATGGGCGCGCTCGCGGGCCTTCCCATCGTCGGCTACGCGAAGCCCGTGCCGGTCGACCCACGGCGTATGCGCAACCCGCGACGCGACATGCTGCTGGTGAGCCTGGCCGGTCCGGCGTCGAACCTTGCGCTGATGACCCTCGCGGCGGTCTCCACTCGGTGGCTCCTCCATGGTGGGAGCGGGTTGGCGACCGCGATCGACCAGAGCGGTGACGACCTGCTCGTGCAGATCGTGTTCTCGTTCGCCGTGGTGAACCTCCTGCTCGGGTTGTTCAACCTGCTCCCGATCCCGCCACTCGACGGATCGGCCATCTTCGAGCGCTTCATGCCGGCGTCCTGGCTTCCTACGTGGTCGCGGTTTCGCCCCTACGGGCTGCTCGTGGTCTTCCTGCTCGTGTTCATGGTGCCGGGCCTCATCACGGCGATCGTCACGCCGTTCTTCGACGTGCTCTACCGCTTCGTGGTCGGGTAGTGGCTCGCCCGGTGCATCTCGTGCGCCGGTTCTTCGGCGCCCTCTCACCCGCCCCGCCGCGCCCCGCCGACGTGGCGTGGGTCGCCGGGGTGCTCAACGAGTGCGAGCTCGCGGCGTGGCGCCACCTGCCCGCGCACGACCGGCGCCACTCGGTGCGGGTCGGGCGCGCGGTCGAGGCGGCACTGGCCGGGACCGCGCACGCCGGCGATCCCTGCTTCGTGGAGGCCGCGCTCTTGCACGACGTCGGCAAGCTCGACTCCGGCCTCGGGGTGCTCGGGCGGGTCGCGGCGACGGTGGCCGGGGCGGTGGCGGGCTGGGACCGGGCGGAGCCGTGGTCCCGCGGACGCGGCATCACCCGGCGGTTTGGCCTCTACCTGCGCCACCCCGACCTCGGTGCCGTGCGCATCCGAGAATGCGGCGGGAGCGCCGAAGCCGCAGCATGGGCGGCGTGCCACCAGGATCCGGCCCGGCACTGCGAGGCCGGGCTGCCAGCGCCCGTGGTGGACGCGCTGGCCGCCGCCGATGACGACTGACGGCGGGGTGCCGCCGCGCCGTCAGGGACGGGGGAGGAGGCCGATGGCCTCGCGCGCCCGGCGCATGACGCCGTCGGCAATGGCCTCGGCCTTGGCCGCGCCCTCGCCGAGGAGCGCGTCCACTGCGTCCGGGTCGGCGTCGAGCTCCGCGTAGCGGGTCTGGAGCGGAGCGAGGAGTTCGACGACCGCGTCGGCGGCTGCGGCCTTGAGCCCGCCGTACCCGCCCGACCCCATCTCGGCTTCGACCTCGCCGATGGGGCGGCCGGTGCTGGCCGCGATGATCTGGAGCAGGTTCGACACGCCGGGCTTGGCGTCCGGGTCGAAGCGCACGTCGGTCTCCGAGTCGGTGACCGCGCTCTTGAGCCGCTTGGCGACCACCGACGGCTCGTCGAGTAGCGTGATCGTCCCCTGGGGTGAGTCGGCCGACTTCGACATCTTCGCGGTGGGATTCTGCAGGTCCATGATGCGTGCGCCCACTGGCGCGATCGCCGCTTCGGGCACCACGAACGTCGGTCCGAAACGATGGTTGAAGCGCAGGGCGATGTCGCGGGCGAGCTCGAGATGCTGGCGCTGGTCATCACCGACCGGGACGCGGTCGGTGTCGTAGGCCAGGATGTCGGCGGTCATGAGCACCGGGTAGTCGAACAGGCCCACACTCACCGACTCCTGGCCCTGGCCCTTTTCCTTGAACTGGGTCATCCGGCGCAGTTCGCCCATGGTGGCGACGCAATTGAGGATCCAGGTCAACTCGGTGTGGACCCGGACATGGCTCTGGACGAAGAGCGTGCAGCGGTGGGGGTCGAGGCCGGCGGCGAGCAGCAGCATTGCGCTGCGCCGGGTCCGGGCCGCAAGGTCCGCCGGATCGTGCGGCATCGTGATCGCGTGGAGATCCACGACGCAGTACAGCGCGTCGTGCGCATCCTGTTCGGCGACCCAGCGGCGGACTGCCCCGAGGTAGTTGCCCAGATGCATGTCGCCGGTGGGCTGGATGCCCGAGAAGACCCTCGCCACGGGCGCGCACGCTAGCCGTCGGCCCGCAGTAGCCTCGGCCCCGATGGCGTACGAGGTGCGAACACCGGTCTTCGAGGGCCCGTTCGACCTCCTCCTGCACCTCATCCTGCGCAGCGAGGTGGAGCTCTTCGAGTTGTCGCTGAGCGCGATCGTGGACGAGTACCTCGTCGAGATCGAGCGCATGGAGACCCTCGATCTCGACGTCGCCACCGAGTTCCTGCTGATCGCGGCCACCCTGGTGGAGCTCAAGGCCCGGCGGCTGCTTCCCGACGTCGGGGGCAGCGACATCGACGAAGAGCTCCTGCGCTTCGAGGCCCGCGACCTGCTCCTCGCCCGGCTCCTCGAGTACAAGACGTTCAAGGACGCGGCCGAGGCGCTCCAGGTGCTCATCACTCGCGCCGACCGCAGCCTGCCGCGTGTCGTGGGCCCCGAAGAGCCCTATCGCTCGCTGGTGCCCGATCCGCTCGACCGCATCACCACGCGCCAGATCGCCGCCGCGGCGCGGCGCGCCTTTGCGCCCAGGTCGGCGCCCCAGGTCGACACCGACCACGTGGCCCCGGTCCGCGCCAGCGTGGCCGACGCCATCGTCGTGGTGCTCGACCGGCTGCCGATCGGGACATCGGTGTCGTTCCGGTCGCTCGTGACCGGTGCCGCGGACCGGGTCGAGGCGGTCGTGCGGTTCCTCACCGTGCTCGAGCTGTTCAAGCAGGGGATGGTCGACCTCGACCAGACCGAGACCTTCGGGGAGCTGCGTGTGCTGCGTCTGGCGGTTGCGCGTGCTCTCGACGTCGACAGCATTGCCGACTGGGACCACGACGTCGAGGACGCCGCGGAAGCCGTCGCCGCAGACGAAGTGTTCGCCGGCCCGGGGTCGCGCCCCCGCACCGGCGATCGCGATCGTGACGAGTACGAGTCCGCTCTCGACGCGCGGATCGACGCCGAGCTCGACGCCGCCCTCGAGGCGGTCCGCCACAGCGACGAGGAGACCGTATGACGGCCGACCCGAACCCGCGTCCGGTGTTCCCGGTCGCGGCGCACGCCGGGCGCCCCA
>JBJSXO010000381.1:0-6363 GCA_046086425.1 Actinomycetota bacterium
GTACTTCCAGCCGCCGTCGGGGAGGAGGGTGACGATCGTGCCCGAGTCGAGTGTCGCCGCCATCTTCACCGCACCCGCGACCGCGGCGCCCGAGGAGATGCCGGCGAACACCCCGGCCTCGTCGAGGAGGCGGCGCACCGCCTCGATCGACTGGCGGGGCCGCACGATCAGCTTGCGGTCGAGGATGCCGCCTTCGAAGATCGGGGGGACGAACCCGTCGTCGAGCGAACGCAGGCCCTGCACCAGCTCGCCCGCGGGCGGCTCGACGGCCACGACCTGGACCCCGGGCTTGTGCTCCTTGAGGTAGCGGCCGACCCCCATGAGGGTGCCGCTCGTACCGAGGCCGGCCACGAAGACGTCCACCTCGGGGCAGTCGCGCAGGATCTCGGGCCCGGTGCCCTCGTAGTGCGCGAGCGGGTTGGCCGGGTTGCCGTACTGGAACAGCATCTTCAGCGAGGGGTCCTCGGCGGCGAGCTTCTCGGCCAGCCGGATCCCGCCGTTGCTGCCCTCCTCCCCCGGGGACAACACGACCTCCGCCCCGAAGATCTCGAGCAGCTGGCGGCGCTCGACCGAGACGTTGTCGGGCATGACCACCCGGAGGTGGTAGCCGCGGAGCTTGGCGACCAAGGCGAGGCCGATGCCGGTGTTGCCCGACGACGGCTCGAGGATGGTGTCGCCGGGCTGGAGCACGCCGTCGCGCTCGGCCATCTCGACCATCTTCAGTGCGATGCGGTCCTTGGCCGAGCCACCGGGGTTCTGGCCCTCGAGCTTGGCGTAGATGCGGACGTCGGGGTTGGGCGAGAGCGCGTGGATGCCGACCAGCGGCGTCCCGCCGATGCAGCCGAGGATGGACTCGAACCTCACCCCGACCCGCCGGCCACCGCCGGGAGGATGGCGATCTCGTCGCCGTCGGACACCGGCGTGTCGAGCTGGTCGAGGTACCGAATGTCGTCGTCGTTGCGGTACACGTTGACGAACTTGTGCAGGTTGCCGTCGTCGCCGAGGAGGTTGTCGGAGAGGCCGGGGAACTGCTCGATGAGGTCGGCGAACACCTCGCCCACGGTGGCGCCGTCGGCGGAGACGCTCGACGCGCCGTCGGCGTGCGAACGCAGCAGGGTGGGGAGGAGTACGGTGACCGCCATGCCCACAGGGTACCCAGTGCCCGGTGGGCGTCCGCGAGCCGCGCCCGGCCCGGCGACAGCGCCGGGCTCAGGGGTTGGGATCAGTCCGGCGGGTCGACCGCGGCGACGGTGTCGATGGTGACGTCGACCTCGGCGATCTCGTCGTCACGGATGCGGTAGGCCCGCAGCGCGGGCTCGCCGTGCCGCAGGCTCACCAGCACGTAGATCCAAGCGGGGTCCACGGCCTGGCGCACGTCGGTCGGCGACGGGTAGGCGTCGGTGTGGGTGTGCGAGTGCCACACCCCCACGATCTCGGCGCCGCGCGCCTCGGCGTCGCGCATGGCCAGGAGCAGGTCGCGCGGATCCACCGTGTAGGTGCGGGCCGAGGCGTCGGCGTTGCGGCAGGGGTGGGCACCCGTCACCACCCCGGTGGGCTCCCCCGCCTCCATGGGCCCGGTGAGCATCCCGCACGCCTCGTCGGGCAACCCGTCGAGACAGTGGGCCACGATCAGCCGGTACTGGTCGAGGGTCAGCCGCAGGGTCGGCGCGGCGAGGAGCGGGGCGAAGCGGAACTCAGGCAGCGCCTCGAGCCTCCCGAATCGCCTGCCACACCCGCGACGAGGTGTACGGCATGTCGAGATGGGTGATCCCGAGGTGGCTCACCGCGTCGATCACCGCGTTCTGCACCGCCGGGGTGGACCCGATGGTCGCCGACTCCCCGATGCCCTTTGCGCCGAGCGGGTTGCGCGGCGTCGGCGTCACCGTGTTGGCCGTCTCGAAGCTCGGGAACTCCGCCGCGCTCGGCATGGCGTAGTCCATGAGGTTGCCGGTGAGCGGGTTGCCGTCGTCGTCGTAGACGACCTGCTCGTAGAGCGCCTGCGCAACACCCTGCGCAATACCGCCGTGCTGCTGACCGCGCACGAGCGTCGGGTTGATGATCCGGCCGCAGTCGTCGACCGCGACGATGCGCTGCAGGTCGACCCGGCCGGTCTCGGAGTCGATCTCCACCACAGCGATGTGCGCCCCGAACGGGTAGGTGGAGTCGCCCTGGTTGAAGTCGAGCTCCACCGCGAGGTGGCCCTCCCAGTCCGCCGGGCGCCGGTCGGGCTCGGTCGCGGCGAGGGCCAGCTCCTGCCAGGTGAGCGCGTTGGCGGGCACGCCGGCCACCCCGAGGCCCACGCCCTCGTAGACGGTGATGTCGTCGACGTCGGCCTCGAGCAGGTGGGCCGCGAGCTGCTTGGCCTTCTCGAGGACCTGGGTGCTCGCCTCGTGCACGGCGCTGCCCGCGACCTGGATCGAGCGCGACCCCATCGTGCCCGAGCCACGCGGGACGAGGTCGGTGTCGCTCTGCACCAGGCGGACCTTCTCCATCGGGATGCCGAGGAGGTCCTGCACGATCATGGCGAACGCCGTGCGGTGACCCTGACCGTGCGACGAGGTCCCCACCGTCACGTCGACGTACCCGTCGGCCGCGACCTCCACCTTCCCGTACTCCTGCACGAGCCCGGGCGCAGTGATCTCGACGTAGGCCGACACACCGATGCCGAGCAGCTTCGTGTCGCCGCGCTCGCGCCGGGCGCGCTGCTCGGCCCGGAGGTCGTCGTAGCCGACGATCCGGCACGCCTAGTCGAGCGGGAGCGCGTAGTTGCCGGAGTCGTAGTTCGAGCCGGTGACCGTGGAGAGCGGGAAGGCCTCGGGCGGGATGAAGTTGCGCCGGCGGATCTCGACCGGGTCGATGTCGAGCTGACGCGCCGCGAGGTCGATGGCCCGCTCGATGAACTGCGTGGCCTCGGGGCGACCGGCCCCGCGGTAGGAGGCCACCGGCGTGGTGTTGGTGGCCACGCTCAGGACCTTCACGTCGACCTTCGGGATGTCGTACACCCCCGGCGCCATCTGCCGGGTGAAGTACACGAGGAACGCACCGATGGTGGGGTACGCGCCGGCGTCGCCGACGACGCGGCCCTTCATCCCCACGATGCGACCCTCGCGGGTGAGGCCGAGCTCCACGTACTCGAGCTGTCCCCGCCCGTGCACGAGCGCGAGCATGTTCTCCGAGCGGGTCTCGACCCATTTCACCGGTCGGCCCAGCAGTTTCGCCGCGTGTCCGACGACGACGAACTCCGGGTACACGCCGGTCTTCGCCCCGAAGCCACCACCCACCGCCGGCGCGACGACGCGCACGTGCTGCGCGTCGTAGCCGAGGAGCGGGGCGATCGTGTCGCGCAGGCTGTTGGGACCCTGGGTCGGCACGTGGAGGGTCATGCCCGTCGCAGTGGGCTGGGCCACGCACGCGTTGGTCTCCATCGGGACCGCGGCGAGGCGCTGGCTGACCGAGCGCACCGACACCACGACGTCGGCGCCCTCGAAGACGGTGTCGTCGTCGCCCATGTCCATGGAGAACGCGACGTTGGAGCCGTGCTCCTCGAACAGCAGCGGCGCGTCGTCGGCGAGCGCCGCCTCGGGGTCGACCACCACGGGCAGGGGGTCGTAGTCCACGATGACCGCTTCCGCAGCGTCGACGGCCTGGGCCCTGGTCTCCGCGACCACCGCCGCGACGATGTCGCCCACGAACCGCACCCGCCCCTTGGCCAGCGGAGGTCGGTTGAACACCGCGGGCAGCATGACGAAGCCGTGCAGGTCGGGGACGTCGAGATCGGCGCTGGTGTAGACCGCAATCACCCCGGGCATCGCTTTCGCGTCGCCGGTGTCGATCGACTCGATGCGCGCGTGGGCGATGGTCGAGCGGACGAACACCAGGTGCGCGGCGCCCGGCATCGGGAGGTCGTCGACGTACTGGGCGTCGCCCCGCAGGATGCGAGGGTCCTCGAGCCGGATGACGGGGTTGCCGAGGATCGAACCGGACGCGGCCATGGGGCTCCCTGGAGACGGAGGCGAAGCGGCCTCAGCCTAACCCTGGATAGGGTGCGCACCCGTGGCCGGGACGCAGCCGTTCGACCGATCCGGGGAGACCGCCGACCGTCTCGCGCTGCTCCAGGTGGAGGCCGACTACGCCCGGACGTGGGACTGCCGGGACGCCGCGGCGTGGGCCGCGCTGTTCACCGAGGACGGCGCGTTCGAGCTCGCCGGCTTCGCCGGCGAGCGGTCCTACCGGTTCGAGGGCCGCGAACGGCTCACCCGGTTCTGCGAGAAGGTGAGCGCCCGCCAGGACGGCATCCACCTGCTCGCGGCGCCGAGCCTGACCATCGACGGCCCCACCGCCACCGGCTGGGTGCACTTCCAGTACTTCGACCGCAACCGGGAGACCGGGGTGCAGCGCCACGTGCTTGGGGTGTACGCCGTGACGTACGTGCGCTCCGACGCCGAGGGATGGCGGATGCGACTCCGGCGCGAGCAGCCCGTGGCGATCGACGACCACTTCGGGGACTTCCCCACCGCGAGCCGCATGTGGGGCGCCGACCTGGCCTGACCGCCGGAGGGTCCAGCGCCGGCACCGCGTTAGCGTGGACCGATGGCCGCCCCCACTCCCACGATCGTGAACCGGCGCGCCCGGCACGACTACGCGATCGAGGAGACCTTCGAGTGCGGGATCATCCTCGTGGGTGGTGAGGTGAAGTCGATCCGCGACGGCAAAGTGGTGCTGCGCGACGCGTACGCCCGGGTCGAAGGCGGCGAGGTGTGGCTATACGCGATGCACGTGAGTCCCTACGCCTTCTCCCGCGCAGACCTGGATCCCGACCGGCGGCGCAAGCTCCTCCTGAACCGACGCGAGATCGCCGAGCTGACGCAGGCCACCCAGCAACGCGGCGTTGCGCTCGTGCCGCTGAAGCTCTACTTCAAGGATCGGCGGGTCAAGATCGAGCTCGGCGTCGGGCGCGGCAAGAAGACCTACGACAAACGCCAGGCGATCGCCGAGCGCGACGCGAAGCGCGAGGCCGAGCGCGCGCTCAAGGCGTCACGCCGTTGAGTCAGGCGTCGACGTGAGTCACGACCACGCACATATCGGGGGACACGGACACGCCCACGGAAGTCCGATCGACGCAGGGGCGCGTCACCGCGGCCGGCTGCAGCTTGCCTTCGTGGCGATCGCCCTGTTCTTCGTGGTGCAGGTTGTGGTCGCAGTTGCGACCGGCTCCCTTGCGCTGCTCTCGGACGCCGGCCACATGCTCACCGACACCGTCGGACTGGGCCTGGCCCTCGCCGCGATCGCGATTGCCGCACGCGCTGCGCGAGACCGGGGTCGCACCTACGGGCTCTACCGGCTCGAGGTCCTCGCTGCGCTCGCCAACGCGTTCCTGCTCGTCGGGGTGGCCGGGTACGTGCTCGTCGAAGCCGCGCGCCGGATCGGCGACCACCCCGACGTGCCGGGCACCCCGGTGCTCGTCATGGGTTGCGTCAGTCTCGTCGTCAACCTCGGCGTGCTGGCGCTCCTGCGCGAGGGATCCCGCGAGAGCATGAACGTGCGGGGCGCCTACCTCGAGGTGCTCGCCGACAGCCTCGGCTCGTTCGGCGTGGTCGTGGCCGCCGTGGTGCTGATCGTCTTCGCGTGGGAGCCGATCGACGCCATCGTCGGTGTGGCCATCGGGCTCTTCATGCTCCCGCGTGCGCTGCGCCTTGCGTGGGATGCGCTGCGCGTGCTCAGCCAGATCGCACCGGCCCACGTCGACGTGGACGCCCTCACCGCGGACCTCGAGGCGATCCCCGGGGTGGTCGACGTCCACGATGTCCACGTGTGGACGCTGACCTCGGCGATGGACGTGGCCACCGCCCACCTCATGGTCACGACCGATACCGACCACCACGGGGTGCTCGACGCCGCGCGGGCCCTGCTCGCCGACGGGTACGGAGTCGCCCACGCCACATTGCAGATCGAGCCCGAGGACCACCAGGGCTGCGACGACGTCGCCTGGTGAGCCGCAGGAACCCGCGCGAGCCGCCCCGGACGGTCGCGTCCCAGGGGGCCGGTACCCTGAGGGTCCGGCTCACCACGCACGAGCCGGACCTTGACATGGGGGTGCGTGGTTTCGATTCCGTGAGCGGGATCGGGGGAAGCGAGCCGACGTTGTCGAATCGTCGTGAAAAAGTCGGCACAACCAACAACTGCCAACTCTGACGAAATGGCACTGGCTGCCTAAACACCAGCCACGTCTCTCCGGCCCCTGCCGTTCGGGTCGGAACTGGGCGACATCTCGAACGGCTCACCGCCGGGACGGGCCTCGCGGCCCGGTGGGACACCACAGTGAGGCTGGGGACGTCGCCCGCCGCCGGTGAGTGGCGACGGCCC
>JBJSXO010000382.1:0-4813 GCA_046086425.1 Actinomycetota bacterium
TCTGCGTGCCGCCGAGCACCGCGGCCATCGCCTCGACCGTGGTGCGGACGATGTCGTTGTACGGGTCCTGCTCGGTGAGCGACACGCCAGAGGTCTGGCACCGGATCATGAGCCAGTTCGACCCGAAGAAGCCGGGATCGCTGATGCTGCGCACCCACTGCCAGACCTCTGGCGTGTCGCTCACCGAGCAGGACCCGTACAACAACATCGTCCGCACCACGGTCGAGGCGATGGCCGCGGTGCTCGGCGGCACGCAGAGCCTGCACACGAACTCGTTCGACGAGGCGATCGCGCTGCCCACCGAGTTCTCGGCCCGCATCGCCCGCAACACCCAACTCATCCTCGCCGAGGAGACCGGGATCTGCCGGGTCGTCGATCCGCTCGGTGGCAGCTACTACCTCGAGGCGCTCACCGACTCGCTGGCCGCCCACGCGTGGGCCCTGATCGAGGAGGTGGAGGCGCTCGGCGGGATGACCAAGGCCGTCGAGTCCGGGATGCCCAAGCTCCGCATCGAGGAGGCGGCCGCCCGGCGACAGGCTCGGGTCGACCGGGGCGAGGAGACGATCGTCGGGGTCAACAAGTACCGCCTCGATGACCAGGACGACGTCGACGTCCGCGAGATCGACAATGCCGAGGTGCGCGAGCAGCAGGTCGCGCGGCTCGCGGCGATCCGGGCCGCACGGGACGAGACCGCGTGCCGAGTTGCGCTCGAGCGGCTCACCGAGGGCGCCCGCAGCTCGGGCAACCTGCTCGCGCTGAGCATCGACGCCAGCCGGGCCCGGGCCACCGTCGGCGAGATCTCCGACGCGCTCGAGGCGGTGTTCTCGCGCCACCGCGCGGTCGTCCGTACGATTGCCGGCGTGTACGGCGGCGCCTATGAGGGCGACGAGGGCTACGCGCAGATCCGGCGCGAGGTCGACGAGTTCGCTGCGGCGGAGGGCCGCCGGCCTCGGCTCCTCGTGGTCAAGATGGGCCAGGACGGCCACGACCGGGGAGCCAAGGTGATCGCAACGGCGTTCGCCGACCTGGGCTTCGACGTCGACGTCGGTCCGCTCTTCCAGACGCCCGAGGAAGCGGCCCGCGATGCGATCGAGAACGACGTGCACGTGGTCGGGGTGAGCAGCCAGGCCGCCGGCCACAAGACCCTCGTCCCCGAACTCGTCGCCCAGCTGCGCAAGCTCGGCGGGGAGGACATCCTCGTCGTCTGCGGCGGCGTGATCCCGGCGCAGGACTACGACTACCTGCGGGAGGCGGGCGCGGCGGCGATCTTCGGCCCGGGCACCAACATCCCGCAGGCCGCGTCGGAGGTGCTGGCGCTCGTACGCCGCCGGTCTGCGTGACGGCGCGGTCGGCATGACGACCCTCGGCGAGGAGCTGCTCAGCGGCGACCGCCGAGCCCTGGCGCGCGGCATCACGCTCGTCGAATCCACCCGGTCCGACGACCGCGACGCCGCCGACGCGCTCCTCACCGACGTGATGGCGAGCACCGGCGGCGCCATCCGCATCGGGATCTCCGGAGCCCCCGGGTCGGGAAAGTCGACGCTGATCGAAGCCCTGGGAATGCACGTGATCGACGCAGGGCATCGGGTCGCGGTGCTGGCCGTCGACCCGTCGAGCTCGCGCACCGGTGGGTCGATCCTGGGCGACAAGACCCGCATGGAGGTGCTCTCGCGCCACCCGGCCGCCTTCGTGCGCCCGTCCCCGGCCGGGAGCACCCTGGGCGGCGTCGCGCGACGCACCCGCGAGGCGATGCTGCTCTGCGAAGCGGCTGGGTTCGATGTCGTGATCGTCGAGACGGTCGGGGTCGGACAGTCCGAGACCGCCGTCGCCGACATGGTCGACTGCTTCGTGCTGCTCATCGCACCGGCCGGCGGCGACGAGCTGCAGGGCATCAAGCGTGGCATCGTCGAACTGGCCGACGTCGTCGTCGTCAACAAGGCCGACGGTGCATTGGAACCCGTTGCCACGGCCACCGCCTCGGACTACGCAGCGGCGTTGCACCTCGTGCGCCCGCGCTCGGCCGAGTGGGCTCCTCGTGTGGTGCTGTGCTCCGCCCTCGAGCACCGGGGGATCGACGGACTCTGGAGCGGGATCGGGGAGTTCCGGGCTGCGCTCGCCGGCGCGCCCATGGCGGACCGTCGGGCCCAACAGGCCCGGGCGTGGATGCGCGACGAGCTGGCCGACTCCCTGCTCGACCGGCTTCACGCCGACCACCGCACCACCGAGGCAGCGACGGCGCTCGAAGCCGACGTGACGGCCGGTCGCATCGCGCCCACCACGGCGGCCCGGCGCCTGATCGCCGTGTTCCTCGGCGACCTGCACTCGTAGCCCACCGTACGACGAGTCGCAGTCACGGCCGGCGTGGCGGACTGTCCGGGCCGGTGCTCACCCGACGGCGCCCGGCGCTTCGCACCTCCGCGCGTGCGCCGCGCTCCACCATCCCCTCCTCCGACGCCCGCGGGAGGCACCGTGCCCGAGCTGCTCACGATCACCCCCTGGCCCGACCCCGTTCTCGACACGATCGGGTACGACCCGAGGTCGCGCTACGCCGAGACGTTCTGGCTCCCGACGCTCGGCCCGACCGCGCTCTTGCTGCTGCGCCACCTGGCGAGCCGCTTCGAACGCAACACCGGCTCGATCGATCTCCCTGTCGCCGAGACCTCGCACGCGCTCGGTCTGGGTCAGCGCGACGGTACGAGCTCGCCGATCGTGCGCACCTTGCATCGCCTCGAGCAGTTCGACCTCGCGTGCAGCGACGGCCGGTCGACCGTCGCGGTGCGGCGGAGTTTGCCACCGGTACAGCGACGGCACGTGCGTCGGCTGCCGGCCGGACTTCAGGCCGAACACGCCGACTGGGCCGACGCCGACCTCGACGAGCCACCGGCGGTGACGGCACGCCGCCGGGCCCGCCGCCTCGCCCTGACCTTGCTCGAGCAGGGTGAGGGACTCGACGGTGTCGAGCACGCGCTCTTCTCCTGTGGGTTCCACCCTGCGGTGTGTCACGACGCCGCCCGGTGGGCCTGGGATCGCCACTGCGAGGCCGCGCGGGAAGCCGGTTTGCCCCCAGCCCCCTCCCCCTGAACCGGGGACCCCGCGGCGCGGGGCCGGCCCGGCCGATCCGGTCCGGCCGGCCCCGCGTTCGACGCACTCAGGCCCCGGCGTGCGTCGTAGCCTCTCCCCATGGCCGACCCCGCACCTGATCTCGACGCGATCGCGACGTGGATGCGCAACGCGCGCCAGATCGTCGTGCTCACCGGCGCGGGAATCTCGACCGAGTCGGGAATCCCTGACTTTCGCGGGCCGCAGGGTCTCTGGACGAAGAACCCCGACGCCGAGAAGACGGCAACGCTCAAGTACTACATGAGTGACCCGGAGATCCGGGCCCGGGCATGGCGTAATCGTCTCGAGAGCGGGATATGGGATGCCGAGCCCAACGACGCACACCGGGCGCTCGCCGACCTCGAGCGCCGCGCCGCTCTGCACACGCTGGTCACCCAGAACGTCGACGGACTCCACCACGCTGCCGGCAGCACGGCGGATCGGATCATCGAGATCCACGGCAACGTGCGCGAGGTGAAGTGCATGGCGTGCCGGTGGCGCGGTCCGATGGGTCCGACCCTCGACCGGGTACGGGCCGGGGAGGCCGATCCTCCCTGCGTCGAATGCGGCGGCATCCTCAAGTCGGCGACGATCTCCTTCGGCGAGCAGCTGGTGGCCGAAGACCTCGGTCGCGCGCAGCAGGCCGCGTCCGGCGCCGACCTGTTCCTGGCCCTGGGCACGTCGCTGACCGTCTACCCCGTGGCCGCCCTGCCCGAGTTCGCCCTCGCCAACCGGGCCCGCCTCGTCGTCCTGAACGCGCAGCCGACGCCGTTCGACGACCACGCAGCAGCCGTCGGCCGGGACCCCCTCGGCCAGGTCCTCCCGGAACTGGTGGGCCGGGTCTGACCCGGGAGCGGACCGGCAGGCGCTTGGGGATACCCGACTCTGGGGGTAGGATTTTCGTCCGTCCGAGATCCCCCGTCATCTCCGCTTCCGGGAAAGGCACCACCCATGGCCACCTTCCGCGAGCTCCTCGCCAGCACGAAGCAGCGGATCGTCGAGATCGACCCGGCCGAGGCCGAGACCCGTCTCGGCGACGCCACGTTCCTCGACGTCCGCGAACTCGACGAGTACGAGCAGGGCATGATCCCCGGTGCGGTGTTCGTGCCCCGGGGGCATCTCGAGAGTCAGGCCGAGACCAAGCTCCCGCAGAAGGATGCGCCGATCGTCGTCTACTGCGCGGGCGGCACTCGCTCCGCCTTTGCGGCCGACACCCTCGGCCAGCTCGGCTACACGAACGTCGTCCAC
Source organism: Actinomycetota bacterium (assembly GCA_046086425.1). GTDB lineage: Bacteria > Actinomycetota > Acidimicrobiia > IMCC26256 > PALSA-555 > CAIUKV01. The sequence continues at coordinate 4,348 of JBJSXO010000382.1, forward strand.
ATGATCGGCGGCTTCGGGCGGTGGAAGAACGAGGGTCGGGCGTGGATCACGCCGATCGTGCTGAACCCCGAGCAGCGCAACCGCTACCACCGCCACGTCCTGCTCCCCGAGGTCGGGGAAGCCGGACAGCAGCGCCTGCTGGAGTCGAAGGTCCTCCTCCTCGGGGCCGGCGGTCTGGGCTCCCCTGCTGCGCTCTACCTCGCCGCCGCCGGCGTCGGGACGCTCGGCATCGTCGACATGGACGTCGTCGACGCGTCGAACCTGCAGCGCCAGATCCTTCACAACATGGATCGGATCGGGGAGCGCAAGGTCGACTCGGCGAAGAAGACGCTGACGATGCTCAACCCCGACGTGGACGTCGTGACCTACGACGTGCGCTTCGGCGCCGACAACGTGCTCGACATCATCGACGGCTACGACGTCATCATCGACGGCACCGACAACTTCCCGACGCGCTATCTCCTCA
>JBJSXO010000383.1:0-3121 GCA_046086425.1 Actinomycetota bacterium
AGTTCACCGGCTCGCTGGTCGTGATGACCCCAGTCCAGTCGCCGGCCTCGACGGTCCTCTCACCGTTGACGTCGTCCATGTCGCACTCGACATCGACCTCGACCCGGTACTGCTGGCCGCCCTTGTCGACGAGGCGAAGACCGCCGCTTCCGGCCGTGTTGCCCTGTCCGGCGTTCTGGATCAGGGTGACGGTGCCCCTGTCCGTCGTGCTGCAGTGCGTCTCGTAGACCACCGTGCCGGCCGACGTTGCCGCCAGCACGCCCACCGGCGCCATCAGAGCGACTGCCACTGCGAGTCGCGCAATTGCCTTCATGTGAAACCCCCTGAGGTTCATCGGGTCGGTGCCACCCCCGCAAGTCCTGGGCAGCACCTGTGTTTCTACTGTGAACGGCGGGCCGTGTCCACCCCAACTTTCCGGATTCTCAGCGCAAATCGCCGAAATCGGACGGATTTGGTCCGGACGGCCCAGTGCAGGGCGGCCGCGCGGCGCGTCCGGCGGCTCAGACCGAGCCGACCGGGCGGGCGGGCGCGCCGACCACCGTCGTGCCGGGCGCGACGTCGCCGGTGACGACGGCATTGGCCCCGACCCGGGCCCGCTCGCCCACGGTCACCGGGCCGATCACCTTCGCCCCGGTGCCGATGTGCGCCCCGGCGCCGATCGTGGGGCCACGGAAGTCGCCGGCCCGCAGGCCGATGGTGACCCAGGGGAAGAGCACGACGCCCGGCCCGATCTCCACGAAGCCGTCGACGACCACCTGGCCGTGCGCCAGGTAGCACCCGGGCGCCACCACGACGGGGTCGCCGATGCACACCTGGGCGAGCATCATCGCGAGCCGGTGGAGGAGGCGGGGCAGCACCGGTACCCGCAGGGCCTGGAGCCGGGCCTTGGCCCGGTAGCAGGCCGTGGCCAGGAAGGCGTCGCTCGACCAGGCGAGCCGGAGGGCGACGAGTGCGAGCGCTCCCCGTGCGCTCGGCGCGGTGCCCTTGCCTTGCATGGCGAGGGTGAGGCGCGCGTCGGCCGCGACCGCCGTGGTGAACCGGGGGTGGCGGGCGCGCACCCCGGCCAGCAGCTGTTCGCCGGGGGTGGGCGGGCGTCGGGCCATCGGACCGGCAGTCTCCCACACGCCGGGTCGCGACGGCCGCGAGGCGGCGACGGGCGGCCCAGGACGGCAGGTAGCGTCCGGCGCGCATGAGCGACACCGGCCCGCCCCGCCCGGACGACGAGGTCGCACGGCTGCGGACCCGCTACCTGGCGGTGGTCCGGGACGCGCTCACCCACATGCTCTACCGGCCGATCGACGTGCGCTTCGACCTCGCCGCCTACTCGGCGAGCGACGAGATGCGTGAGGCCGTCGCCGGCGAGCTCGCCAAGGAGGAGTTCGACTGGGCGGCGGTGCGAGCGGAGGGGCGCGACTACCCGTTCTTCGCGCAGACGATGGTCGGGGCCCGCCGTATCGAGAACGTGCAGCGCTGCGTCGAGACCGTGCTCGCCGAGGGTGTGCCCGGCGACCTCATCGAGACCGGGGTCTGGCGCGGTGGGGTGGCGATCTTCATGCGAGCGATCCTCGACGCCTGGGGCGACACCGACCGCCGGGTGTGGGCGGCCGACTCGTTCGCCGGACTGCCCGCCCCCGACGCGGCATTCCCGGCCGACGCCGAGAGCAACCTCCACACACTCAAGCCGCTCGCGGTGAGCCGGGCCGAGGTCGAGCAGAACTTCGCGCTCTACGGGCTGCTCGACGAGCAGGTGGTGTTCCTCGAGGGCTGGTTCAAGGACACCCTGCCCACCGTGCGCGACCGCACCTGGGCGGTCGTCCGGCTCGACGGCGACATGTACGAGTCCACCCTCGAAGCGCTCGAGAACCTCTACCCGGGCCTCGCGCCGGGCGGCTTCTGCATCATCGACGACTACGCGTTCGAGCCCTGCCGACAGGCCGTGGCCGACTACCGCGCCGCCGAGGGCATCACCGAGCCGATCGAGCGGATCGACTGGCTCGGCGCGTTCTGGCGCCGCGGTTGAAGCCGTGACGGGCAGCCGCGACTCCGACGCGTCGCGCGTGCTGTTCGTCCACATCATGAAGACGGCGGGCACGACCTTCATGTTGCACCTGCGCACGGTGTTCGCCCCCGAGGAGATCTATCCGGGCAAGGGACTCGACTGGAACGACCCGGACGATGTCGGGTCGTACGTCGACCTCGCCCGCCTCGCCGCGCTCCCCGCCGCCCGGCTCGACCGAGTGCGGCTCGTCGCGGGTCACTACCCGTACTCGGCGCGCCACCTCCTGCCCGGCGACGTACAGACGGTGACGATTCTGCGCGAGCCCGTGGCGCGCACGGTGTCGCTCCTCAAGCACTTCAAGCGGCTCCACCCGCCGTCACACGATCGCACGCTCCGGCAGATCTACGAAGATCCCGACCGGTTCGTCGGCTTCATCGAGAACCACCAGACCCGCGTGTTCGCGATCGAGCCCGCCGATCGTGTGCGCACCGTGCGCGAACCGATCGCGCTCGACGAGCAGCGGTTCGCCACGGCGCTGGCCAACCTGCACGCCACCGATGTGCTGGGAATCACCGAGCGCTACGAAGACTTCGTCGAGGGGCTGCGCACGCGGCTCGGCTGGTGGCCCGACGGGGTGCCGCCGGTGCCGCGGGCCAATGTCGCCGAGGAGTCCTGGGCGATCGACGACGGGCTGATCGAGCGCATCGTCGCCGACAATCGGTGGGACGTCGCGCTCTATGAGGAGGCAGTCCGGATCGTCGAGGCCGGCGCCTGACCCGGTCAGGGTGCCGGCGACGGCGGTTCGTCCGGGGTTCCGGGCGGTTCCGGGGGCCAGGCGGCGAGCAGCCGGTCCACGAGCTCGCCCGAGCGGCCGAGGCGGAACGCTTCGAGCGTGAAGGTCTCCGGGTCGAGCTCGGCGGGACCACGGGTGAGGGTTGCGAAGCCCGGGCCGATCGTGATCTCGGAGATGACGTCGGGACGGGCGGCGTTGATCGAGACGCACTTGAACAGGAGCACGCCGAGGGCGGGGGTCGCACGCAAGGCCTCGGGGACGACGAACTGGGCGCCCGACTGCCCCCAGGCCCAGTCCTCGATGACGTAGCGCCCACCGGGGCGCAGGTG
>JBJSXO010000384.1:0-2929 GCA_046086425.1 Actinomycetota bacterium
CGCGAGCATCTCGAGCAGCCGGGCCCGCTCGGCCTGGAGGCGCCGCGCGCACTCCAGCGCCGCACCGGCATGGTCGGTGCGGGTGAGGGGCGCCCCGAACACCGCGAACACCTCGTCACCCACGAACTGCAGGATCGTCCCACGCTCCTCGAAGATGATGTCGGTGGCATACGCGTAGTACACGTCCACCGCAGCGGCGACCACGGTCGCCGGGAGTCCCGACGACATCGCCGTGTAGCCCCGCAGGTCACAGAACAGCACCGTGATGTCGAGCCGCTCTCCGGCACTGTGGCGGTCGAGGTCGCCCTCCTCGAGCAGGACGTCGGCGACGACCTCGGGGACGTACTCGGCGAACAGCCGGTGCACCCGACGACGCTGGCGCACTTCGAGCACGTAGCGGATCGCGCCCGACACCGGGACCGCAATCGCAATGGCGAGCAGCGGATACACGAAGTTCATCACCACGCCCCGCTCGAAGCGGGTGAACGCCCACGCGAGGTACGCCCCGGCGATGAGGACCGTCGCCGCCGCTGCGAGCCACACCGACGCGAACTGCACCGCGAGCGCGACGAGCAGCGCCAGCACCAGCACCCACACGACCACGCTGCGTTCCGAGACCGGCTGCAGGTAGGCCTCGGTGAGCATCGTGTTCGCCGCCATCGTGTGGACCATCACCCCTGCGGTCCCGCGGCCACCGTCCACCGGCGTGAGCACGCGGTCGCCGAGGGTGAGGTCGGTGACCCCCACGAACACCACCTTGTCGCGAAACGCCGACGGCGGCACCGTGCCCGCGAGCACGTCGGACGCCGAGATCACCTCCGGGGCCGGCGCATAGCTCACGGCCAGCTCGTGCTTGGGCGTGGTCGGGATGATCCGCCGGCCGATCTGCACGGCGTCGGGCCGCACGATCGGCACCGGCGACGCGCCGTCGGCGAGCGCGAGCGCGGCGAGCGAGAGGGCGGGGACGAAGCTGCGGCCGTCGTCGACCACCAGCGGCACGGTGCGGACCAGGCCGTCACCGGGATCGGGGATCACCGCGGTGTGGCCCACCGCGGCCACCTCGGCGACCGGGTCCACCGGCCCGATCGCCTCACGCACGGGGTAGAGCTCGCTCGCCCCGGGAGGCCCGAGCGTCACCACCGCACCCACCACCGAGGTGCCCCGGCCCAGCGCGGCGGCGAGGTCGGCATCGGCCGCCGACTCGGGCGAGAACAGCAGATCGAGGGCCACGACCCGCGCCCCGGCGGCGACCAGCTCGTCGACGAGCGCAGCGGTCATGGTGCGCGGCCACGGCCACGGCATCCCCGTCGCCGCGACCGAGCGGGCGTCGATGCCCACCACGGCCAGGCCCGGGTCGACCGCACCCCGGGGGAACGCGCTGTCCGCGGCCCGCAGCTGGAAGCCGCCGAAGACCCCGCCCGCCAGGCCCGCCGCAGCCAGGCCCGCCAGCACCACCGCCAGGGCGACGCACGAGCCCAGGCGGATGCGCCGAGCCCGGGCGGCCGATCCCTGTGCCATGGGTCACGATTCCCTGGTTCCCTGGAGCCGGGCGGCCCCGCTGTCGTACGATGTGGGCTGATCCTGACACATCGTGCCGCACGATCCGGACTGTGACCCACCTTGCCGTCCGACCCGCGACCCGAAGTGCAGGCGGGGCGGGGCGCCGACGGGCGTGCCCGAGGTCTCGGCCACCACGGCCGGAACGCACGAGGTCGCAGATGAGGTCGCCCGCTCACCGTCGCCGGGGCCTGTCGTTCGCAGTGCTGGCGTTGGCGGTGCTCGCGCCTGCGGCCATGAGCGCCGGCGCGGCATCGGCGGCGTCGGAGACCGCCCGGCTCAAGTCGCTCGAGCCGCGGGTCACCGTCGCGACCAAGGCCAAGCCCACGAAGTTCTCCACCGTGAAGAAGTCGGCCCGGCTGCAGGTGGGCGACACCGTCCGTACCGACACCAAGGGCCTCGCCGAGCTCCGGTACCGCGACGGGTCCCTCGCCCGGCTCGATGCCGATACGACGCTCCAGATCGCCCGGCTCACCGACACGAACAAGATCCGCACCCGCCTCGCCAAGGGCCAAGTGTGGAACTCGGTGGCCAAGTCGACCGGCAGCGTGACCCGCTACTCGGTCAAGACCCCCAGCGCCACCGCCGCGGCCCGCGGCACCGCATACGCGGTGACCTACGACGGCACGCGCACCACGGTCGCAGTGGTCGAGGGCATCGTCACGGTCAGCGCCGGCGACCAGAGCGTCGACGTCTTCCCCGGACAGCAGGTGAGCGTCGTCGCCGCCCCCGACGGGACCACCACGCTCGAACCCGTGGTCGCGCTCGAGCCCACGGCGTTCATCCAGCAGAACCAGCAACTCGACGCGCAGCGCCAGGGCACCACCACGACCACCGCGACGACCACGACCACCACCACAGCCGCTGCTCCCCCCGCCCCTGCGCCTGCGCCCGCACCGGCGCCCGATCCGGTTCCCGATCCGGTTCCCGATCCGGTTCCCGATCCCACGCCGCCGCCCCCGCCGCCAACGCCCACGCCGCCGAGCTTTCCGATCGGGGTGTCCGCGGTCGTCACCAACGGGCAGGCGACGGTGAACTGGACCGCACCGGCGTCCGACGGCGGCAGCCCGATCACCGGCTACACCGCCACCGCCTCGCCCGGCGGAGCGAACTGCACCACCACCACGACGAGCTGCACGATCACGGGTCTGAGCAACGGCACCAGTTACACGTTCACCGTCACGGCCACCAACGGCGCCGGCACCGGGCCCGGGACCACGTCGAGCCCGGTCGTCACCCCCGACGTGCCCGGTGCGCCGACCACGGTGAGCGCCACGGCGGGAGTGGGCCAGGCCGACGTGAGCTGGGGTGCGCCGACCTCCGACGGCGGCAACCCGATCACGGGCTACACCGCCACCGCCTCGCCCGGCGG
>JBJSXO010000385.1:0-3951 GCA_046086425.1 Actinomycetota bacterium
GCGTCGGCTGCGAACCACTCCCCCGAGGCGCTCGCCGCGGCCATCCTGCGGGCGGCCGAGCCCGAGCTCCGGTCCACCCTGGCGGCAGGCGCCGCGGCCTAGGGGGAGTGGTTCGCAGCCGACGCCCCGGTCCGGCGGCTCGAGGCGGTCTACGCCGAGGCCGCGCGTGTGGCCCGGACGCGCCGGAGCCGCTCGTGAAGGTCGCGCACCTCACCACGGTCGACATGAGCCTGCGGTACCTGTTGCTCCCGCAGCTGCGCGCGGTGGTCGACGCCGGTGGCGAGGCGCTGGGGATCAGCGCGCCGGGTCCGTGGGTGCACGACCTGGAGGAACACGGGATCCGGCATCGTGCGCTGGCGTCGTCGACCCGGTCGCGTGCGCCGCTCGCCGACCTGCGGTCCGCCCGGGAGCTGTGGCGGGTGCTGCGTGAGGAGCGTCCCGACGTGCTGCACACGCACAACCCCAAGCCCGGGCTCTACGGGCGCATCGTGGGGCGTCTGGCCGGCGTGCCGATCGTGGTCAACACGGTGCACGGCCTGTACGCGGCGCCCGACGACCGGCTCGCCAAGCGCCTGCTCGTGTACGCGCTCGAGGCCGTCGCCGCCCGGTTCTCCGACGCCGAGCTGGTGCAGAACCCCGAGGACCTCGCCCTCCTGCGTCGGTACCGCATCTCCCCGCGGGCGCAGCTGCTGGGCAACGGGGTGGACCTGGACCGGTTCGATCCCGACCGGTTCCCGCCCGGGCGCCGGGCCGCCCTACGGGCCGAGCTGGGGGTGCGCGACGACCAGGTCGTGGTGGGGACGGTGGGCCGGCTCGTCCGGGAGAAGGGCTACCCCGAGCTGTTCGCCGCGCTGGCGTCCCTGGGTGGCGAGGACCCCGGGCGGTTCGTGCTCGTCTGCGTGGGGGGTGAGGACCCGGAGAAGGCCGACCGGCTGGCGCCCGAGCTGCTGGAGTCGGCGCGGGCGGGGGGAGTGCGCCTGCTCGGGCACCGTGACGACGTCGAGGACTTGCTCGGCGCCTTCGACGTGTTCGTGCTCGCGTCCCACCGTGAGGGCTTCCCGCGGGCGGCGATGGAGGCCGCGGCGATGGGCCTACCCCTAGTGGCGACCGACATCCGGGGCTGTCGCGAGGTCGTGGACCCGGGTGTGAACGGCGTCCTGGTCCCCGTCGGCGACGCCCCGGCGTTGGCGGACGCGGTGCGCGGCCTGGCCGACCCGTCCCGGCGCGCGCGGCTCGGTCGGGCATCCCGGGACCTCGCGGTGCGCCGGTTCGACGAGCGGGCCGTCGTGCGCCGAGTGATGGACACCTATGACGCGGTCGCGCAGCGGCCCCGGCGGTTGCGGCGGTTGCGGCTTCGTTAGGCGCTCGTCGCGCGCACCAGCGCGGCGTCCCACGCCTGGGCCACGGGTCCGATCTCGTAGCGCGCAAGGCAACGGGTGCGACCGGCGGCGCCCATCGCGTCGCGCCGTGCCGGGTCACGCAGCACGCGGCCGACGCGGTCGGTGATGCCGTCGAGGTCGTCGGGGACGACCACGTACCCGGTCTCACCGTCCACCACCACCTCGGGGATGGCGCCGACCGCAGTGCTCACCACGGGCCGGCCACAGAGCCCGGCTTCGATGAGGACGGCCGGCATCGCGTCGCCGCCGCGGCTCGGGAGCAGCACGACGTCGGCAGCGTGGTACGCCGGGACGGCGTCGGTCATCGACCCCGCAAACCACACCCGACCCGGCGCGACGGCGTCGGCGAGCTGCTCGAGGCGCTCGGCCTCGTCGCCGGTGCCGGCGACCACGAGGTGCGCGTTGGCGAGCCGGCCGACCGCACGCACGGCGAGGTCGACCCCCTTCTCGGGCGCGAGCGCGCCGACGTAGGCGACCACGGGAACCCCGGGTCGCGCGGGCAGCCCGAGCCCCGCGCGGGCGGCTGCCCGCTGCGCGGGCGTCGCCGGCGAGAACCGCGCGGCCGGCGCCCCGTTGGGGATCACCACGATGCGCTCGGGCGGAACCCCGATCCAGTCGACGAGCTCGGCCCGGTTGAACTCGGACAGCGCGACGACGAGGCGACCGGCGGCCAGCGTGGCCCGGACCCGCCGTCGCTTGAGCCGGGTGGGGGCCCAGAACCGCGAGTCGCTGATCTGGCGGTAGACCACGGGGCGCCGGGTCCCGAGGCCGGCGAGCGCGCACGCAGGGCCGGCACTGGACCCGTGGGCCACCGTGACGTCGGCCCCGGCCATGCGGTCGCGGAGCGAGCGCAGCACCCGGCGGGACCACCACCGGCTCCCGGGGCCGCCGAGCGCCTCGACCCCGAGACCGCCGCAGGCCCCCGGCACCAGGGCGACGGTCTCGACCTGGTGGCCCCGGGCCTCCAGGGCCTCGGCGAGGTCGGTGGCGAACACCTGGGCACCTCGTCGGTCGGTGTCGGAGACCACCTGCAGGATCCGCATGGGACGAAGGAGCGTACGGGCCGCCGGCGCCCGGGCGCAGGTCGGCCTGGTGGGCGATCGGGCCTGCCCGGTAGGGTCAGAGGCCGATTCTGGGATGGCGGGCATCCGAGGGGCATCCATGGAGCGAACGAACCGGCCGTCACCGCGGCCTGCGAAGACCTTCCGGTCGGCGTGGTGGGCCCGGACCGCGTCCTCGGTGGCCCGGATCCGCGGGGACGCCCCGTTGGTAGTCCTCGACGCGCTCCTGTCGGCGATGACCTACTTCGCGTTGTTCACCTTGCGGTTCGATCTCGACGTCCCGGGCCGCTACTGGGACCGCTTCGAGTGGTTCCTGCCGGTGGCCGTCGTCGTGACGATCCTGGCCACGGGGGTGTGGGGCGGCTACGGCCGCACGTGGCAGCACGCCAGCATCGACGAGGCGCGACGGATCGCCCTGTCTGCGCCCACGGTGGCGCTGGTGCTGATCCCGATCTTCGGCCGGGGTGCACCGAACGTGCCTCTGCTCGTCCTCGCCATCGGGCCCGTGATCGTGGTGATGCTCCAGGGCCTGGTGCGGTTCCAGAGCCGGCTGTTCGCGTTCCGCCGCAACCAGGTCGTGGGCGAGTCGGGTCTGCGGGTCGCCGTGGTCGGGGCGGGGGCCACCGGCGCCGCCGCGGTGCGGGAGATGCAGCGCAGCCCGCAGTCGGGTCTCGTGGCGGTGGCGCTGGTCGACGACGACCCGCGCCTGCAGCGCCGGACGCTGCTCGGCGTGCCGGTGGCGGGTGGGATCGGGGACCTGGCCCAGGTGATCGACGAGTACGACGTCCACCAGGTGCTGCTCGCCATCCCCAACGCGCCCGAGGTGGCCCGGCGGGTCGCCGACGAGGTGACCGCGACGAACACGCCGGTCCGGGTGTTACCGCCGCCGTCGGAGTGGGTCGAGCGCCACCGATCGCTGCGCGACGTGCGCGACCTGGGGATCGAGGACCTCCTGGGTCGCGACCAGGTGCAGCTCGACGCCGCGCCGGTGCGCGACCTCATCGGCGGTCGCCGAGTGCTGGTGACCGGGGCCGGCGGCTCCATCGGCTCGGTCATCGCCCGCCAGGTGGCCGAGCTCGGACCGGAGCGGCTCGTGCTGCTCGACCACGACGAGACGCACCTCCACGACGCCTCGGAGGGACTGCACGGCCGGTTCGAGACCGTGCTCGCCGACGTGCGCGACCCGATCCTCCTCGACCGCATCTTCGCCCGGGTGCGCCCGGACATCGTCTTCCACGCCGCGGCCCACAAGCACGTGCCCATCCTGGAGCGATTCGCGTGCGAAGCCGTCCGCACCAACGTCCTCGGCACGCGCAACGTGGTGGAGGCCTGCCGGCAGGCCAACGTCACGCACCTCGTGGTGATCAGCACCGACAAGGCGGCCGACCCGACCAGCGTGATGGGCGCGTCCAAGTGGATGGCCGAGCAGGTGGTGCTCAACCGGGCGCCGTCGGGCCTGCGGTACTGCGCCGTGCGGTTCGGCAACGTGC
>JBJSXO010000386.1:0-8807 GCA_046086425.1 Actinomycetota bacterium
GCCCCGGGCCGGGCGGCGGCGTCGGCACCGAACCTGTAGAACGGCTCCGGCGCACGAGGTGGAAGGAGGCGCCGTGGCGACCGACCGGGTGTTCTACTCGAGCAGCGTGCACGACGAGGCGGAGATCGCCGCCGTCGTCGAGGTGCTGCGCTCCGGACCCCAGGGGCTCTGGCCAGGCCGGCAGGTCAACGCCATGGAGCGCCGCGTCGCCGATCTGTTCGGGAAGGCACGGGGGGTGATGGTCAACTCCGGCTCGTCGGCGCTGTACCTCGCGGTCGAGCTGCTCGGCCTGGAGCCCGGCGACGAGGTCGTCACTTGCGGCCTCACCTTCTCCACGGATGTCGCGCCGATCGTGCGGGCCGGCGCCGTGCCGGTGCTCGTCGACGTGGAGCCCGATACGTTCTGCGTGGACGTCACCCGTATCGAGGAGATGATCACACCGCGCGCAAAGGCGCTGCTGATCCCCAACCTCATCGGCAACGCCCCCGACTGGGACGCCATCCGGACCGTTGCCGACCGGCACGGCCTCGTCACGATCGAGGACTCGTGCGACACGCTCGGCCCGCGGCTTCGGGGCCGACCGACGAGCGAGCGCTCCACGGTCACGGTGACCAGCTTCGCCAACTCGCACATCCTGACCTGTGGGGGGAACGGCGGGATGCTGCTGCTCGACGACGAGGAGCAGCGTGACCGCGCCCTGATGCTGCGGCGTTGGGGTCGGCGCTCGGAAGTGCAGTTCTTCGGCACCAAGCGCGGCGAGCACTCGTTCTGGGAGGATCTCGACGGCATCCGCTACGACAACCAGTTCATCGTCGACGAGCTCGGCTGGAACTTCGAGCCCTCGGAGATGGGTGCGGCGTTCGGCCTTGCCCAGCTCGACAAGCTCGAATCCAACCTCGCGCGCCGCCGCCGCACCTTCGACCGCTACACCGAGTTTCTGTCGGCCCACCGCGACCGGTTCACGCTCCCCCGTCAGACCGCCGACCTCGAGACGGCCTGGCTCGGCTACCCGCTGCTCATCGAGCCGGACGCCGGCTTTGCGCGCCCCGACCTCCAGGTGCACCTCGACGGGCACGGGATCGACACCCGCACGATCTGGACCGGCAACGTCGCCCGACAGCCGATGCTGGCCGGCCGCGCGGTCGTCCTCCCTCCCGACGGCCTTCCCCACGCCGACCGGGTGATGGAGACCGGCGTGCTGCTGCCCCTGAGCCACGCCATCGACGACGCCACGCTCGACTACGTGCTCGACACCCTCGGCGCGTTCCTCAACCGCTGACCACGGCTCCGCACCCACCGTGCATACCCGATACACCAAGGCGGCACCGACCGACGGCCGAGCGCGTGCGGCGCCTCAGGACCGCAGATAGCCTCACGACCGACTACGGGGGACGGGAGCGCACCATGGTGGTGATCGACGTCGACACCCACTGGGAGACCGGGGCCTTCGCGCCGGGCGCGCACCCGCTCGAGCCCTGGCTCGACCGAATCGACACCCGCCCCGTCGAGCGGCTCGCCAGCGCCATCGCAGGCGACGTCCTCGACGCGCTGCCGGCCGGCCGCCGCCCCGACGGTGCGACGCTGCTCCCCCAGCTGGTGAAGGCAGCCGAGGTGACCAACGGTCCCGTCATCCTCCACCCCCAGCACGCATCGACCGCAGCCGAGCGGGTGGCGTGGATGGACGCCATCGGCATCGACCACTGTCTCGTGAATCCCGGTGGCTACTGGCAGCTGCTGGAGCTCCTCGGACCCGATCGACCCGAGGGGGTACGGCGCTGCAACGACTTCCTCGCCGAGCAGCTCGCCGACGGCGGCGGTCGCCTCCACGGCGTCGCGGTCGTCGACTTCTCCGACCTGCACGCCGGCGCTGAGGAACTCGCCCGAGCGCGCGCTCGCGGGCACCGCGCGTTCTTCCTCTACACCGTGAACGGCCGCCCGCCCTCGCCGGTGCCGCCCGGACACCCCGACTGGGACGTCGTCTGGTCGGCCGCCACCGACCTGGGCATGGTCGCCTCGATCCACGTGGGCAACACCTACGCCGACTTCACCGCCTGGGCCGACATCGGCTGGGACCGGCCGGGCGGCGGCGGGCCCGGTGCGCTCACCCGCCTTGCCAACACCCAGCGCGTCCACGTCGCGCAGAACCTGCTCGTGTCGATGCTCTACGGCGGGGTGTTCCAACGACACCCGAATCTCTCCGTGGTGCTCGAGGAGATGAAGGTCGGGTGGCTTCCGTCGTTCGTCGACATGTGTGCGCGCCAGTCGGAGCCGTCGTTCGGACTCGGGGACTGGCCCTACGACCTCAGCGGCGGCGACATGCTCCGCCGGAACGTGAAGTTCACTCCGCTGCCCGGCTTCGGCGACGTGGAGGCGATCGACGTGGTCCGCGCCTTTCCCGAGATGGCCCTGTTCTCCTCGGACTACCCCCACTTCGAAGGCAACGCGGACCCGATCAATCTCTACGGCGACTCACTCGACGCGCTCGGCCCCGAGCTGCGCGACCGGTTCCTCGGCGCAAATGCCGTCGAGGCCTTCGCACGCACCGGCGACCCCCTCTGAGCTGGGAGCTCGCTGGTCCGTTTCCGAGATGGCCGGGCACGCTCCCTCGCCCCGTGACCGCGATACTGACGTCGTGCCCCGACGCCCGGCCCACGATCTCGTCACGATCGACGACGCCCTCGGCTGGCAGGAGCGCTTTTGTCTCGACCTGGGCGCACCCCGCTCGGCCGAGATGCTCGCGGGAGTCCGCACCGGTCTCGACCGGCTGGACGGGATGCTTCCTGCGGTCGTGCGCTCCGGCGACCTCCTCGGCCTGCGGGTGCTTGCGGCGCTGAACCGGCTCCTGCGGACTGGCCAGGTGCCTGCCGTGGCCGACCTGGTCGAGCAGGACGCACTCGGAACCGGCAACCCCGACCGGCGCGCCCGGCTCCACGAAGCGGTCGTCGACGCGCTCGAGGCGCATCCCGACGTTCTCGCCGAGGCACTCGCCCGGGTGCCCCAGACCAACGAGCCCGGCCGCGCCGGCCCGCTCCGGGTGGCGCTTTCCCTGGCCGATCGGCCGGTCCGCCTGCACGAGGTGGGAGCCTCGGCCGGGCTGAACCTGCGCGCCGACCATCTACCCGGCGTCTCGGACCTCGAGCGGGGCCCACTCCCCGAGGTCACCGTGCGGGCGGGATGCGACCGGCATCCGATCGACGCGACCACGCCCGAGGGGCAGGCGCAGCTCGAGGCCTTCGTATGGATCGACCATGCAGAGCGTCTGGCGGCATTGCGCGCCGCGTGCGCGGTAGCAGCGGCAGTGCCCGCAGACGTCGTGACCGCGGACGCGACGGACTTCGTCTCGGGCCTGACGCTCGCCCAGGGTGCGATCACCGTGCTTTGGCACAGCGCCTTCTGGGAGTACCTCGACGCCGACGCGGCCATCGCACTGACCGAGGCCATCGGTCGCCTCGCGCGCGAGGCGACCATGGAGGGTCCGTTCTGGCAGGTCGGGTGGGAGCAGCATCGCTCCGGCGACGACTTCGCGCTGACGATCACTGCGTGGGACGGACGCCCGGGGGGCCCGGTGCGCGCCGAGGCACTCGCGGGTTCGGCCCACGGCGCTGCGTTGCGTGCGCTTCCCGCCCTCTCAGACCTTCCCGGGCAGCTGTCCCGTTGAGCATGGGCGATGCTCGTGGCGTCTGCACTCGCCGTCGTGCCTGCAGCCCCGCCGACGCAAAGGCCCTGGAGTCGCTTGGGACGTTTACCCAGGTCAGCGATGGTGTCGGAGGGGATGCTCAGATACCGTTTAGAGGGTCAGGACCCATCTCAGGAGCCCTTGAACACCTATGACCCATCGCAGACGAGGCCGACAGTGCCAAGGCCGAGGCCGAGCAGCGGAACGGCCATCCACTGGCCCTGTCACTCCGCATCAGTAGGGGTCTGCTGCAGGTTTGGTTGACATTCTTTGTGACCGACGGGGTCGTTGTTGTGCTGGGGCTTCCCTTTCGCCACGGGGTGTTGAATCTGTGGCCTCCGGTAGGTACCACTACTGGGGAACCCTCAGGTATCTTGACGCCGGGTTCTCAATTCCGCCCTCCACCGGGCACCCCGAGGCCTGGACGCTGCATAACCCGACAGGGAACGGACCACGTGCGGGACGCACCTGACTGCCGACGATTGTCAGAAGTCCTCCCCACAGTCATCAACTGCGGACTGTCGTGCGGTTGTGAATGCGCCTGACGTCGAGTTGACCTCACCGTATTCGCCGAGCGTGGTGAGCATCGTCACGAGGTCACCGGCTTCCCCGGCTGCAATCATGGCATCACGAAGCTCCTCCTGCTGCTGCTCGATCGCCCGGAGCTCGATAAGGGAGGAACGGCACGGCCCGTCGTTGAGCGACGCCACGACCTCGTCGATCTCCTTGGCCACCGCTGCGTCGACGACTTGAGCGGCCTTGAGGTCGGTTACGAAACCGGAAACGGAATACACCGCATCAAACGCGTCACCGGTGGCGGCATACGACGAGAGGACGGCGTCAAAGAGGGCGTTCTGTGCCTTGCTCAGGACCCCCTCGTCGGTTGGGGGCGCTGCGGGATCCACTGGCGAACGCCCACAGGCAGCAGCGACAGTCGCCTCGGCCGGGAGGCCGCTTCTTACCACGCTGAGCCCGTACTCGATCGTGTCCTGGGCGACGAGACCGAACTCCTCCTGACGGTAGTGCTCAATCAATCGCAGCCTGATGACGTTCTGCCCGTCCTCAACGACCAGGAGCGCCTCGATTGCAGCCTGGCAATCCCCGTCAGGGAGTTCGTCACGAAGCTCCGCCAACGCCTGCTGATGGAGATCCTCCGTCTCCTGCCACCTCTCCAATTTCGGAACCGTGGTCGCCGCAGCGAAGGAATCTGCCAACGCAAGCTCGGCCTGGTCGTAGGCCGCGGCCGCCTCAGTCAGCGCCGTCCGCTGCTCGTCAGTGAGTGGACTCGAGGAGGTTGATGAGCATCCAGCACTTGCCAGCGCCACTCCCGCCATGAACACCAGACCAGCAAGCACCCTGACCCAACGTGGCTGATTCCAACGCATGCATTTCCCCCTGACTGATTGAACAGTGGCGAAGGACAGCCGTTGTGCCAGCGTGCCATCTGGCCCAAGTTCTCTCAGTGCTTATGCGCCCCGACCGTACACCAGCGAGCGTAACCTCTTCAGTGACACTCCGTGACCAGCGGAGTCCAGCGCTCACCAGGTCCTGCGGCGAAGGTCCCGTCTCTACAAGTGGTTGGTGCTGGGATGGGGGCGACGCAGGCACTTGCTGCCTGGGCCGTGAGACCGGACATGCACGCCGGTCCCAATCCCCGGGCCGTGACCTGATCGAAGTGCTTCCCGGAGCTGCCACTGCGAGCAGTTGGGCCGAAGCGCTTAGGGCAGCCAGGAACGAACACGAGCCCTCGCCAAGTGGAACCTTTAGGCACCTGAGGACAGGGCTCTGGCCACCTTGGTGTCGGAGGGGGGACTTGAACCCCCACGCCCTTGCGGGCACTAGCCCCTCAAGCTAGCGCGTCTGCCAATTCCGCCACTCCGACGTGGACGCAGGAGTGTAGCGGGAGGCATTTCCGCAACCGGGCCCGTGCCGGCGCAGTGGTGTCACCCGGCCGAACGAGCCGCCACGACCGGGCAGGCGACCAAGTGGTCGGATCCCCCCGCTCCACCACGCGCCCTCAGCAGCGGCTCCGAGATCGCGCACGTTGCCTGCGCGAGCGGACAGCGGGTGCGAAAGCGACACCCGCTGGGCGGGTCGATGGGGCTCGGGGGGTCGCCCACGAGCACGATCCGCTCCCGGGCCTGCGCCCTGCGGGGATCCGGATCGGGCACGGCCGAGAGCAGGGCCTGGGTGTAGGGGTGGGCCGGATCGGCGAAGAGGTCGTCGGTCGGCCCGGCTTCGACGATGTGACCGAGGTGCATCACGGCCACGCGGTCGGCGACGTGGCGGACCACGGCAAGGTCATGGCTGATGAACAAGTAGGCCAAGCCGAACTGTGCCCGCAGGTCGGCGAGCAGCGCAAGGACCTGGGCCTGGATCGACACGTCGAGCGCGCTCACGGGCTCGTCGAGCACCAGGAGGTCCGGCTGCACCGACAGGGCGCGGGCGATGGCGAGACGCTGGCGCTGCCCGCCCGAGAACTCGTGGGGATAGCGCTGCGCAACTGCCGGGTCGAGCCCGACCAGCTCCAGCAGCTCGGGCACTCGCTGTGCGACCTCTCCCCGGCGCCCCTGGGCCACGAGGGGCTCGGCCACCGAGTCGCCGACTCGTCGGCGGGGGTCGAACGACGCGAACGGATCCTGGAACACCACTTGCGCGCGCCGACGCAGCTCGCGTAGCGCCTTGCCCGTTCCCGTGGTCACGTCGGTACCGGCAAACGTGATCGCGCCTGCCGTGGGGTCGAGCAGCCGCAGGACCAGACGCGCCACCGTGGACTTCCCGCACCCCGACTCCCCCACCAGGGCCAGCGCCTCGCCGGAATCGACGGTGAACGACACGCTGTCGACCGCGTGCACTACCTGCTCCGAACGACCGCCGTACGCGTCGGCCCGCACCGCAAAGTGCTTTACCAGGCCGTCGACGGAAAGCATCGGCGTTGCGCTCACGCGCTCGGATCCGGGTGATGACAGGCCACCGCCCGCACGCCCACGACCTGCAGCACGGGAACGGTCTCCGCACAGCGCTCGTCGGCTCGGGCACACCGGGTGCGGAACGCACACCCCGACGGTCGGGCGAACGGGCTCGGAGGCTGACCCGGGATGGCTCGCACCGGTGCCGGGTCGTCGAGCCGGGGCACGGCTGCGAGCAGACCGCGGGTGTACGGGTGCGCGGGAGCCCCGAGCACCTCACCCACCGGCCCGGCCTCCACCACCCGCCCCGAGTACATGACCACCACCCGATCGGCGGCCGACGCCACCACGCCGAGATCATGGGTGACCACCAGCATCCCTGCGCCGGTCTCCACCTGTGCCGTACGCAGCACGTCGAGGACCTGCGCCTGCACGGTCACATCGAGCGCGCTGGTCGCCTCGTCGGCGATGAGCAGGCGCGGCTCGTTCGCCATGGCCATCGCGATCATGACCCGCTGGCGCATCCCGCCCGAGAGCTGATGCGGGTAGTCCCGCACCCGAGACTCGGCCTGCGGGATGCCCACCCGGGTCAACAGCTCCACCGCGCGGGCGCGGGTGGCGGCCTTGTCGGTGCCGGGCTGATGGGCGCGGATCGCCTCGGCCACCTGGGCCCCGACCCGGAACGCCGGGTGCAGCGACGACTGGGGGTCCTGGAAGACCATGGCCATCTCGGCGCCCCGCTTCGACCGCAGGACGGTGTCGGACACGCCGACGAGGTCCTCCCCCATCAGGCGGATGCTGCCGCCGGTGACCGCCATCGGACCGGGCAGCAGGCCCATCACCGCCAGCGCGAGGACGGTTTTGCCGGCCCCCGACTCCCCCACCAGGGCGACGGTCTCGCCGGCCCCGACCGAGATCGACACCCCGTCGAGGATGGTCGCCGTGCGATCACGGGTCTGCAGCATGACGTCCAGGCCGTCGACGACGAGCACGGGCGCGGTCGCCGCGTCAACCACGGGAATGCGGGTCGATCGCGTCACGCAGACCGTCGCCCACCAGGTTCACCGCGAGCACCAGGACGAAGAGCACCAGGCCGGGATAGAGGATCAGGTAGGCGAGATCGGTGCCGACGGTGTCCTCGGCGTCGGCGATCATCTGCCCGAGCGACACCGTCGGGTACTGCACGCCGGCGCCGAGGAAGGACAGCACGGCCTCGTTGAGGACCGCGATCCCCACGGCCAGCGTGGCGAACACGACGATCGAGCCCAACGAGTTGGGCAGCAGATGGGTGAAGACGATCCGCCACGACGACGCACCAGCCGCGCGCGACGCGTCGACATACTCACGTTCTCGCAGCGACAGGAACTCGCCCCGCACGATGCGCGCCATCGGCATCCAGCCCAGCGCGGCGAGCAGGAGGACCATGCCGGGCACCTTCGTGGCCGGCGGCAGGTCGAACAGCCCGAAGAACTCGGGATCCGGGTTGTTGGCCACAACCAACAGCACCACCAACGCGGGGATCACGAGAAAGAGATCGGTGATGCGCATGAGCGCGCTGTCGACCCAGCCGCCCCGCCATCCTGCCCACGCGCCCACGGCGACCCCGACCACGACGGAGAGCAACGCCACACCGACGCCGACCGTGAGCGACACCCGCAGCCCGTAGAGCACCCGGCTCAGTTGGTCGCGACCGAGCTTGTCGGTCCCGAGGGGGTGAGCCCGGGACGGCCCTTCACGCGCGTCGGCGAGCACCGTGGTCGTGAGCACCGGCGTCGGGTCCGACGGCGCGAGGACCGGTGCGAACACCGCAGCCGCCGTGAGCGCGAGCAGCACGACCGCCCCGGCGACCGCGAGCGGATGGCGCAGAAAGCGACGGCCGAACGACTGCTTCGCTCGCTCCCCACCCGGATTGCGGACGAGGTCGTCGCCACTGCGGACGCCGAGGTCGAACAGGGCGGCGCTCCCGCTCGTGGCGAGCTCACCGACCCCCGACCTGCGAACGGGCCCACCCGGCTCCCCCAGGCTGCTCACGGGTTGCCTCCGGCGACGAGGCGTACCCGGGGGTCGAGCACGGCGTAGACGACGTCGGCGAACAGGTTGGCCAGGATCACCGCGATCCCGGCCACGAGCATCCAGGGGATGAGGACGTTGGTGTCGCCGTCGCGCAGCGCGGCGAGCAGCAGCGTGCCCATGCCCGGGCGGGAGAACACCCGCTCGGTGAT
>JBJSXO010000387.1:0-4880 GCA_046086425.1 Actinomycetota bacterium
GGTGTCACCCGGACCGCTGGTGGGCGACGACACGGAGCTGGAGGCCGCGACCCGCCGCCAGCTCCGGGGCTGGTTCGGGGCCGCAGTCGACGGCTGGACCCATCTCCGCACCTACCGGATCGCCCACGCTCACCCCGACCAGCGGCCAGGGTTCTCGCCCCGTCGGCGGGTGCGGCTCGGCGACGGGGTCTACGTGTGCGGTGACCACCGCGACACCGTGTCGATCCAGGGCGCGCTCTTCTCCGGCCGACGGACGGCGTCGGCGGTCTGGACCGACCTCGCCGGTCGCGCGGCCGTTCGCGCCGCCGGCTAGCCCGGCGCCGGCGTGCCGTCGGCTGCGTCGGGCTCTCGCCGCAGCATCCCGAGCCGCAGGCCGGCGACGATCGTCCCCGACACGAGGGCCACGAGGGCCACGAGGCCGAGCGCCGTGCGCATCGCCACCGACATCTCCCCCACGAGCAGGGCGATCGTGGCGATGTTGAGGAACGAGTGCACGACGACTGCGGGCAGCAGCGCGCCGGTACGCAGCACGGCGTAGCCGAGCAGCATCCCGAGGCTGGCGAACGGCAAGGCGGTGAGCGCGCCGTCGATCTGGGCAATGTGGCCGGGCAGCAACGAGAAGACCAGCCCACCGGCGACCAGCGCCAGCATGCCCGCCACCGGCCCCCAGTCCTCGGCGTTGCGCCAGTTACGCCCGGTCAACTTGGCCACGAGCGCCCCGACCGCGACGAGCACCGCCAGCCGGTAGACCAACTCTTCGCTGAGGGCTCCCACCACGAGGCCCGCCGCCTCGGTCGGCCCGCCGATGCGCACCGCGTAGCTGTACGCGGCCAAGAGGAGTGCGGCGGTCGACACGACCGAGAACTCGAGCCAGGCCCGACGATTCGCGGGGTCCAGGCCCAGCCGACGAGTCCCCACCATCGTCGCGAGCAGGAGACCGAGGGGCAGGCCCGGCGACACCGGCACCCGGCCCATCGACCCGAGACTGAGGTCGAACCAGGCCGTGCCCACGTCGACCGCGACCGTGACCCACGCCAGGGCGACGATCGTCGTGGTGAGCGGCCAGCGGGTCCAGCTCCGCCACTGCCAGCCGCGCCGCCCGGAGAGACCGGAGAGACCGGAGAGACCGACTTTGGGTGCCGCTGCGGGCACCGCCGGCGGCACCGGCACGGAGTTCTCCATCGTCGTGTGCTCCCCTACCCCTGCCGACAACCCTGCCGACGCCCCTGCCGACGCCTGACCCTGCCCGCCCGTATCCCCGCCCGCCCGTACCCTTGCCCGCTCCTACCCCTGGGTCTCCCGGGTTCCCGGGTCCGGGCCGGGGCTCGGGCTCAGGCGAGATGCCCGTCGATCCAGGCCAGCGTACGCCCCCAGGCGTCACGCGCCGAGGCTTCGTGGAAGTCGGCCCGGACGTCGCAGTGGAAGCCGTGGCCGGCCTCGGGGTACCGCACGATCTCGGTGTCCACGGCGGCGGCGGCCAGGGCGGTGCGCAGGCGCTCGACGTCGGCGACCGGAATCGAGGCGTCGTGGTCGCCGTAGAGGCCGAGCCACGGGGTGCGCAACGACGCGACCTCGTCGAGGAGGGCCGGGAACGCCAGCACGCCCTTGGTCGAGATCCCGCCCCCGTAGAACCCAACGCCGGCGCCGAGCGCCCACCGCAGCGACACCAGGAAGGAGACCCGGCCTCCGAAGCAAAAGCCCACGATCCCGATCCGCTCGTCGGCGAAGCCCGCCGCCCGGAGGTGGTCCAGGGTTGCGGCGGTGTCGGCGACGATCCCGTCGTCGGTGAGGCCCTCGAACAGCGGGAAGATCGCCGCGATGTCGGTGTAGTCCTCCACCGCCCCGCCCCCGGCGCGGTGGAAGTACGCGGGGGCGACCGCGTGGTAGCCGGCGGCGGCGAAGCGGGCGGTGACGTCGCGGATGTGCGCGTTCACCCCGAAGGCCTCCTGGACCACGATCACCGCGCCTCGGGCGTCGCCGTCGGGCATGGCCTCGACGACGGCCATGGGCCCGTCGGGGGTGTCGAGCACGAGGTCGGTGTCCATCGGGGCCTCCTCGTCGTCGGGGCGGGCCACCGAGCGTAGAGCCCGGCGCCGGCCCCTACGATGCTGCTCGCATGGATCCGAACCGCCGGCTCGTCGCCCTCTGGTACTGCCGGGGGCGCGCGCTGGTCGGAGTGACCCTGGTGCTCTTCCCCCGCCTGGCCACCCGCCTGGGCCTGGGGCGGCCCTCGCCGGTGGGCAACGCGACGATGCGGATGGTCGGCGTGCGTGACCTCGCGGTCGGCCTCGGCGGCGTGGCCGGGGTCCGCGAGGGGACCCAGGCCCCTGAGTGGGTGGGCTGGGGCGCGGCCGCCGACGCCGTCGACGCGTTGGCGCTCCTCGCCACCCCCGGTCTGCCCAAGCGGGCCCGCCTCGTGGGCCTGTTCGCCGCCGCGGCGGCGGTGACCGGCCTCCGGCTCGCCTGGGATCTCGCCGACGCGCGGGCCGACGCGCAGGCCGACGCACGCCACGCGGCCCGGGTCGTCGCGGAGGGGGCGTCCGAGCCCGCGCGGGATGCCGGCGCCGGGGCCTAGCCCCCGACCGCGCGCCGGCGGCCCGGGGTCCAGGTCGGGGACGCCGTGACGCCGCCGGACGGGCGGACGGAGCGGCTGTGGGCCGAAGCCGAGATCCAGAAGGTCCTGCTGCGCTACGCCCGCGGGGTCGACCGGCTCGACCTCGAACTCGTGCGCGCCTGCTACCACCCCGACGCCACCGACACCCACGGCAGCTTCACCGGCACCGTGGACGAGTTCCTGGTCTGGGTCGAGCGGGTGCTGGGGCGCTACGACTCCACGATGCACCTCCTCGGCAACCCGCTGATCGACCACCTCGACGACCGCCACGCTGCGGTGGAGACCTACGGGCTGGCCTTTCACCGCACGGCGGGTGGGTCGCCCGAGCACAACCTCGTCACCGGGTTCCGGTTCGTGGACCGGTTCGAGCGTCGCGGCGACCGGTGGCGGATCGCGCACCGCATCGCGGTGTCGGAGTGGTCGCGCGTGGATCGCGAGGCCGACTGGTGGTCGATCCCCGACACCATGGTCCGGGGCCGGCGGGACCGCTGCGACCCGGTCTACGGGTCGCTCGCCCCCGACGCTCCGGAGCCGTGAGGGGCCCGGCGCGCGGTGGAGCCTCCGGGGTCATCGCGTACCCCCTCGGCGAGACCCACCGCGTCGCGCTGCTCGCAGTGGCGGCCGACGCGATCGGACGCGCGCTGACGGGAAGCGTCGGCGCACTGCCGGAGCCGGGTGACGATCCCGCACTCGCCCAGCCCGGCGCGTCCTTCGTCTCCCTTGCGCGCGGGGAGGCACTCCTCCGCTGCACCGGCTCCCTGGTCGCCACCGAGGCGCTGGTCGCCAGCGTCGCCCGCAACGCAGGGAATGCCGCGTCCGCCGACCCGCGACTGCCCGCGATCACCGCCGACGACTTCGCGGTGATGTCGATCACCGTCTCGGTGCTGTCCCCGCTGGCACCGGTGCGAGCCCGATCGTGGCGTGACGTCCGCCGGGCCGTGCGCCCCGGTCACGACGGTCTGCTCGTCGAGGCGGGGGACCACCGCGCGACGCTGCTGCCGTCGGCGTGGGCGCAACTTCCGTCACCCGACCAGTTCCTCGACGTGCTCTGGCACAAGGCTGGGCTTCGCCCGCGCGACTGGCTGCCGGGGACGGCCGTACGGCGCTACTCCACCGAGGAGCTCACCGACCCCGGCCCGCGAGCGGCCGGGTCCGACCGATCTCTCGCCTGGGCGTGATCACGACCCGGGGAGCCGGTCCTGGTGCTCGCCGAGCCGCGGCGCGTGCCGGCGCAGCCGCCACGGCGACGCGTCCATCACCACCGGCGCCCCTGCGTAGGTCACCGGACGGCCGATCCCCTCGTGGTGCAGGGTGACCGGGAACCCGCGCGCCCGGAAGTGCGCGTCCTCCATCACTTCCTCGGGCGCGTAGATTACCGGCAGCGCCATGCCGCGCGACTGGCCCTGGTGGAAGAAGTCGTAGGCGGTGAGACGGGTGGCGATGGCCACCAGCGCCTCGCGGCCCGCGGCGAAGATCTCGGCGACCAGGGGATCGTCGGCCATCGCGGCCATGTCGACCCCGCCGCGCTCCTCCCCCAGCTCGAGCAACGCGACCTCGGGGATCTCGTCGCGCCACCCGAGGTCGTCGATCCAGTCGATGAGGGTCCGGAACTCGCGCGCCGAGCGCGGCGGCACCCCGGTCGGCTGGTACCGACCGTCGGCACTCTCGGCGACCGTCGTCCGGGTCGGGTGCACGCTGGCGTGCCGGCACGTCTGGCGCTGCACCGTCGTGCCGGCGACGAGCCACCCGTAGGATGCGAACTCGGTGGTCACGTTGGACGCCGCGTGCATGCTGACGTCCACGAACTGCCCGGTCCCGGTGGCGTCGCGGTGGACCACCGCGACGAGGACGGCGATCGCCGCGTGGATCGAGGCCGTCTGGTACGCCTGGTTCCCGCCGCCGCGCACGGGCGGGAGGCCGTGATCGTCGTACCCGCAGCTCCAGACCGGTCCGGCGTTGGCGAGGATGGTCAGATCGGTGGCGGGCTCGTGGGCCCGCGGGTTCGTGCGCCCGAACGGCGTCACCGCGGCCCACACCAGGCCCGGGAGCGCCGGGCGCAGGTCGGTGTGGTCGACGCCGAGCGCAGCGAGCCGTCCGGGCGGCTCGGCCTCGACCACCACGTCGGCCGTGGCCACCAGGTCGCGGAACCGGGCCCGGTCCCCGGCGTCGTCGAGGTCGAGGACCACGCCGAGCTTGTTGGTGTTGTAGTGCCAGAACCAGAGGCTGTGCTCCGGGTCGGGCACGTCGTCGACGAACGGCTCGAACC
>JBJSXO010000388.1:0-6395 GCA_046086425.1 Actinomycetota bacterium
GCGGTGGATGGCGGGCGTCGACGGGTTCACCCCCGTCAAGGCGGGTGGGCTCGGCGCCGTGCTCGGCGCCGTCAACCCCAAGAACCTCGCCCTCGCACTCGGGGCCGCCCTCGGCCTGGCCCAGCTCGGTGGGTCGTCGGGAGACGCCGTGGCCGGCCTGGTGGCCTTCGTGGTCGTGGCGAGCAGCACGACGGCGCTTGCCGTCGGCTACCGGCTCGTCGGCGGTGCGGCCGCCCGGGCCCGCCTCGAGGACGCGCGTGCCTGGCTCGTCACGCACAGCGACGCGGTGACCGCCGTGCTCTTCCTCGTCTTCGGCGTCGTGCTCCTCGCCCAGGGCACCGGTCGCCTCTCGACCTGAGTCCGGCTCCCGCCGCGGTCCGGGGCCGGGGGCCTGCGACACTGGAGGCCCCCAGGAAAGGCACCCCGTGCTGCAGGTCAGGAACCTCGTCGTCGAGATCGGCGGCAAGACCGTCGTGGACGGCGCCACGTTCGTCGTGCGCCCGGGCGAGAAGGTCGGCTTGGTGGGCCGCAACTGCGCGGGCAAGACCACGCTGCTGCGGGTGCTCGGCGGGACCGTTGCGCCCCGGTCGGGGTCGGTCGAGGCCCCCGACGCGACCGGCTACCTCTCCCAGGACCCGCGCCGTGAACGGGTTCCCGACGACACCAACGCCCTGGCCCACGTGTTCTCCGGGCACGGCCTCGACGAGTTACAGACCGAGCTCGAGAAGTCCGCGCTGCGCATGGAGGAGGACCCGTCGAGCGAGCACATCCACGCGTTCACCGAGGCCCAGGAGCGCTTCGAGGCGGCGGGGGGCTACTCGGCGGAGTCGGAGGTGCGCCGGTTGGCCGCCGGCGTGGGCTTACGCGACGACCGTCTCGATCTCACCCTGGGTGCGCTCTCGGGGGGTGAGCGTCGGCGGCTGGAGCTGGTGCGCATCTTGTTCGGAGGCGCCGACCTGCTCCTGCTCGACGAGCCGACGAACCACCTCGATGCCGACGCGCGCAACTGGCTGATCCAGTTCCTACGTGCGTACCGGGGAGCACTCCTCGTCATCAGCCACGATCTCGGTCTGCTCGACGAGGCGATCGATCGCGTGCTGCACCTCGACCGGGAGACCGAGGAGGCCGCGGGATCGATCGTGGAGTACAAGGGCACCTACTCGGAGTACCTCAGCGCGCGCCTGGCCGACGAGATCCGGATGGAGAAGCGCGCTGCGCACCAAGAGTCCGAGATCCGGCGGCTGTCGGCCCTCGCCAACTCGATGCGCGGGCAGACCGCAAAGCGGGCACGGGTCGCGCGCAATCTCGACCGGCGAGCCCAGAAGGTTGCGTCGGAGAAGGTGGTGGCCCCCAAGAAGCGACGGGCGATGAACGTCAAGTTCCCGGATCCACCGACGAGCGGGCGCACGGTGCTCACGGCCACGGAGCTGTGGCACGCCTACGGAGCGCTCAACGTCTTCGCGGACATCGGCTTCGACGTCGGCCGGGGTGAGCGGCTCCTCGTGACCGGGCTGAACGGCGCGGGCAAGACCACCCTGCTCAAGGTCCTGGCCGGCGTGCTGACCCCGGACGTGGGCGCGGTGGAGCTCGGCACCGGCGTGTCGGTCGGCTACTACGCGCAGGAGCACGAGGGGATCGTCGCAGGACGGACCCTGCTCGAGCATATGCGCGACGCCTCCGACGCTCCGGAGTCCGACCTTCGCGCGCTGCTGGGCATGTTCGGTCTCAGTGGTCCCAAGGCCTTCCAGGACGCAGCCACGCTCTCGGGTGGGGAGAAGACCAAGCTTGCGCTCGCCCAGTTGGTGGCAGGCAGCCACAACCTGCTCCTCCTCGACGAGCCGACGAACAACCTCGACCCGGCGTCACGCGAGTCCACGGGGACGGCCCTGGCTGCATGGCCGGGCACGATGGTGGTGGTGTCCCACGACGTGGAATTCGTGAAGGCGCTCGATCCGGACCGGGCACTCCTGATGCCCGACGGCGTACTCGACTACTTCGACGACGACATGCTCGAGCTCGTCGAGCTCGCCTGACCGGACGCCGCGTCACCACGGCGCGGGCGTGGGCGCGCGGCGCGTTGCCCGCAGGAGGAGCATCCGGGGGATCGCGCGCGCCTCGGGGTAGCTCCAGACCTCGTCGATGAGGCGTTGCGGCGGCGCGGGCTCCTCCATGCGTTCCACGGGTAGGCCCACTGCGGCCATGGCGTTCACGTATCGCGCAACGGGTCGGTGGACGAACTCGAACGCCACGCCCGGTGCGACTTCGTCGACCGCCGCACCCTCCTGGAGGTAGGTCCCGATTCGCCAGTACCGCTCGTCCCAGTCGCGGTCGTCGATCCATCCGCTCCCGGGGGCCTGCAGCAGGGGGTGGCCGACGAGCAACAGGAACGTCCCCCCGGTGCGCAGCACGCGGGCCGCCTCGGCGAGGGCTGCCTCGAACGCGTGCACGTGCTCGAGCGCGAGACAGATCACGACGGCGTCGAAGACCCCGTCGGTGAACGGGAGCGACTCCGCACCGGACCGTGCGTAGACGGGACCGCCGCCCCGCCGACCGGCCTCGGTGATCTGGGCCCAGGTGGGGTCCACGCCGACGACGACCGCACCGGCTGCGGCGAGGCGCCGGGCTACTTGGCCCTCGCCGCACCCGACGTCGAGCACGCGTCGGTGCCCGGAGAGGTGCGCGGCGACGAGGGGGAGGATCTGCTCCTCGTACTCGACGTCAGCCCCTGCGGTGCATTGGGCCTGCCACCACGCCGCGCCCGCCTCCCACAGTCCGCGGTCGGACCCGCCGTTGGACCCGTTGTCGAAACGACCCTCGCCCACCGGCGCATTCTGGTCCGTGGTCGTCCTGCGACACCGGTCCGAGGCCCGACATCTCCAGGGGCGCAGGTAGTGTGCGGCCTTCCCGAGCACGACCGTTCCCACCGAGACGACCGAGACAACCCGGAGGACTTCCCATGGCCAAGGTCGGCGACCGCATTCCCGACGTCGAAGTGCGCGTCCTCAACGCCGAAGGCACACCCGAGGTGGTGAAGACCGGCGACGTACTCGGCTCCGGCAAGGTGGTGCTGTTCGCGGTGCCCGGCGCGTTCACTCCCGGCTGCTCGAAGGTGCACCTCCCCGGCTACGTGGCCAACGCCGACGCGCTGAAGGCGAAGGGGATCGGCACGATCGCCTGCGTCTCGGTGAACGACGCCTGGACGATGGGCGCATGGGCGGAGTCCCAGGGGGTGGGCGACAAGATCGTGATGCTCGCCGACGGGAACGGCGATTTCGCCGCGGCCATGGACCTGGTCATGGACGGCGCAGGCATCGGCCTCGGCAAGCGCTCGCGCCGCTACGCCGCAGTGATCGAAGACGGGGTGATCACCAGCCTCGACGTCGAGGAGCCGGGCAAGATGGAAGTCAGCGTCTGCGAGGCGGTCATCGAGAAGGTCTGAGGCCTCGGCGCCCGCCATCTTCCCCGGGAGCGGGCGGATCGAACACCTCGGCGGGCCAGTCCTCGGCCAGGGTGAGAGACCACTGCGGGTCTCGGCGCTCGAGGAACGCGAGCGCGCCCTCGCGGGCGTCGGACAGGCCCATGAGACGGAGATGGACCTCGCGCTCGAGTCGGTCGGCCTCGGTCGCGGACAGCGGGGCGTCCAGCCACAGGATGTGCTTGCTCGCGGCCACCGACACCGGTGCGGTGTGGCGCGCGATGTCGCGAGCCATCTCCAGCGCCGCGGGAAGCACCTCCGGGCCGGGCAGGGCCCGGCTGGCCGCGCCGAGCGCGGCGATTTCGGTGCCCGAGTACAAGCGGCCGGTGAGGAGCATCTCGGCCGCGCGCGCATGACCGACCGCCCGGGTAAGGGTCCAGTGCGACCGCAGGTCGGGGAGCACACCCCGGCGGTTCTGCACGATGCCGCACCGCGCGTCCTCGGCGACGAGGCGGATATCGGTCTGGAGCGCGAGCGTGAAGCCGAGACCCACCGCCGCTCCGTTGATGGCGGCGATCACCGGCTTGCGCACATCCCAGGCGTGCATCGTGAACGGATCCGACCGGAACGCCTCGCGGTCCGGGGCGCCGAAGGTGTCACCACCCCGGAGGTCGGCGCCCGCGCAGAACGCGCGCCCGGCTCCGGTCAACACGACGGCCCGGACGTCCTCCCGGGTGTCGCAGATGCGGTACGCGTCCTCGAGCTCGCGGCCCATCCTGGTGCTGAACGCGTTGAGGATGTCGGGCCGGTCGAGGGTGATGACCGCGACCCCCTCCTCGACCTCGAGGTGGGCGTGGGGGGCGTCGGTCACGCGGTCGCGTCCCGGATCTGCTGGGCAACCTCGCCCCAGCGTGTGAGCACGTCGGGATCCGACCCGTACTGCGAGATAGCGGTATAGCTCATCAGCCGCACCGTGGGCGCGAGGTCGCGGTAGCGGTCGACGAGCGCATCGGCCAGCTCGTCCCACGGTGCCGAGACGATGTAGTGGTCGAGTACGTCATCGGTCACGAGTTCGACCATCCCCCGGACGTCCCCGGAGCGCTGGCGGTCGTGGAGGCGGTCGGAGAGGCCCTCGAAGCCGTGGTGGTCGAAGACCGGGGCATAGGTCCGGGTCGATCCGTAGAACGCGATCATCGTGCGCGCGTGCTCCCGGGTCGCAGCGATCTCCTCCGTGGTTGCGCCGGTGGCCGTCATCACCGGGATCTCCAGGGTGACGGCGGCCAGGGCTCGACCGGCCTTGTCCGCGCCCCGACCGACGTTGGGGATCTGGACGTCCCGCAGGTACTCGGCCGAGTGGAACGGGTGGATGTGCACGCCGTCGCAGAGCTCGCCGGCCATGGTGGACATCCACGGCAGCACGGCGGCGACGAAGATGGGCGGATCGGGAACCGCGATGTCGCCGGGCGACCACTGCGGCGTCAGCAGCGAGAAACGGTAGAACTCTCCCTCGAAGGCGAGCGGGGCACCGCGGAACGCCGCGAAGATGGACCGCAGCGCCTGCACGTACTCGCGCATCCGGGGTCCCGGGGGCTGGTACTCGGTGGAGTACCGGCGCTCGACGTGGGCCTTGATCTGCGTCCCCAGACCAAGGGTGAAGCGGCCCTGAGAGGCCTCGGCGAGCTCCCACGCGATCTTGGCGGTGATCATGGGGCTGCGGGGGAAGGCCACCGCCACCGCCGTTCCCAGCCCGATGCGCTCGGTGGCCAGCGCTGCGGCGGTGCAGCTGAGGTACGCGGTGCGCCCCGACTCGGTGAACCACAGGGCACCGATCCCGGCTGCCTCCGCCCGCCGCGCCAGCTCCTGGACCCAGGGCAGCGGACGTGCGTACGCCATGACGTCGAGGTCGATCATTTGCGGAGCGTAGGCGCTAGCGCATCGGCGCCAGGGGGTGCGATGCTGCCCGCTTCCCACCGATCGACGGAGGACCCACCGGTGACACCCGTGAGCACGCGTCCGGGGAGCACGCGCCCGCCCAACATCGTGCTGGTGATGGCCGACCAGCACCGGGCCGACGTGCTCGGGTGCGCGGGCGACACCGCAGTGACCACGCCCAACCTGGACCAGCTTGCGTCCGAGGGCCTGCGGTTCTCACGCACCTCCTGCCAGGGACCGCTGTGCATGCCCGCGCGAGCGTCGTTCCTCACCGAGCGATACGTGCGGGACCACGGCGTGTTCACGAACTGGAACGCGGTCGCGCCGGGGACGCCGACCTACCTCCATGCGCTGCGCGAAGCCGGGTACCACACGGTCGCGCTCGGCAAGCACCACCTCACCAAGGAAGACGAGCCGGCCCGGCACATGGACGACCTCGCCGACCGGCTGGTCGAGCGCGGCTTCGCCGAGGTCCACGAGACCGGCGACAAGTTCACCCTCTCGGTGCCGACCCGCTACTCCGACCACCTGACCGAGCGCGGCCTGTGGGAGGGATACCTCCAGCACTTGCGTGACCGCAGCTACCAGGGCCAGAGCGGGCGGGGGGACCGGCCGACGAAGCGGATCCCGATGTGGGACGCCACCCCGGCACCCCTCCCGCTCGGCGATTACATCGATCCGTGGCACGGCGACCTCGCGGTCGAGTGGATCTCGGGCTACGAGGGTGATGCCCCCTACTTCGCCTTCGTCGGGTTCCCTGGTCCCCACGACCCGTGGGACGCGCCCTGCGAAGCGGTGGATCTCTACGCCGGCGGCGAGACGTCGTTCCCGGTGTCGACCCGACGGCCCGACGTCGAGCGCGCGGGGTCGTACGGACGATTGCTGTCGGCGTTCCTGCGTCTCTCCGATACCGACACCATGGACGACGCTGCGATCCGCGGGATGCGCCGTGCGTACGCCGCGAGCGTCGCCGTGATCGACGCCCAGGTGGGCCGGATCCTCGACGCGATCGAGGCGCGCGGCGAGCTCGACGACACGTGGGTCATCT
>JBJSXO010000389.1:0-8534 GCA_046086425.1 Actinomycetota bacterium
GGAACACGTGGATCGGTTCCGAGACGATGCTGACGGCGACCATGGCCACGATGGCGGATCCCACGAGCAGCACGAGGTCGCGGCGGCGCACCCGGCCCTCGTAGAGCCGGTTGACCCCCTTGGCGTCGACGAGCATCGGGCCGAGCCGCAGGCGGGTCAGGAAGGTGGAGGACATGCCGGGTCGGCCCTTGTCGAGGAACTCGACCATCGTGGCGTGCGTACCCACCGCGACGATGAGCGACGCACCGGCGTCCCACGCGAGCAGCATGGCGACGTCTTCACTGGTGCCCTCGGCTACGAACTCCACGTAGGGCACCCCCCACTCCAGGAGTTGCTCACGACCAGGCGCGCGACCGTCGGGATGTACGTGGTGCACGAGGTCCTGCGCCGTGGCAAGCGCACCTTCGGAGACCGAGTCGAAGTCGCCGATGATGATGTCCGGCTTCAGGCCGATCTCGAGCAGTGCGTCGGCTCCGCCTTCGACGGCGATGAGCACGGGGCGGTACTCGCGGATGTAGGGGCGCAGCGCCGCGAGATCACTGCGGTAGTCGTAGCCGCGCACTACCACGAGCGCGTGACGACCGCGAATCACGGTGCGCAGCGGGGGCAGCTCCAGCGGCTCGAAGGAGATGCTGGCTTCCTTACGGATGTACTGGAGCGTGTTCTCGGCGAAACGCTCCAGCTCGGCCCCGATCGTCGACCGCGCCGCCTCCATCGCCGTTTCGATCTCGGCCGACGCGCGCGCCTTCCCGGTGGCGAGCAGCTCGTCCCCGCGCCAGATCTCCCCGTCGACCACCCGGATCTCGTCGCCCTCCGCGATCTGGTCGAGCAGCTCGGAGCCCACCTCGTCGATCAGCGGGATGCCGGCCGACACGACGCGCAACGGGCCGAGGTTCGGGTACCGACCGCTGATCGACGGCGCCGCGTTCACCACCGCAGCGACCTTCGCCTCGACCAGGCCGTCGGCGGCGACCCGGTCGAGGTCCTCGTGGTCGATGATCGCGATCTCGCCGTCCTGCACGCGCTTGACCAGGTCCTTGGTGCGCCGATCGACCCGGGCCCGCCCCACCACCTCGGTGGGGTCGGCGAGCAGTCCCGGTTCCTTGCGGCGCAGCAGAGCCATCAGCGCCGGCCCGCCTGGACCGGACGATCGGCGCCGGGATGCGCAGCTGCGAGCAGCTCTGCGGCGTGCCGACGGGCGTGGTCGGACTCCCCCACCCCGGCCAGCATCCGCGACAGCTCGCGGACGCGCTCCTCGCCGTCGACGGTCGCGGCCTCCGCAACCGTGCGCCCGTCCCGATCGGCCTTCTCGACCCGGACCTGCCGGTCCCCGAACGCCGCGACCTGCGCAAGGTGGGTGACGCACAGCACCTGGTGCGTCACCCCGAGCACGCCCAGGAGCCGGCCCACCGCCGTCCCGGCCTCCCCCCCGATACCGGCGTCGACCTCGTCGAACACCAGGGTCTCCGGTGCGTCGGTCGTCACCAGCCGGAGGGCGAGCATCGTGCGGGCCAACTCACCGCCCGACGCCGCCTTGGCCAGCGGCCGCGCCGACTCGCCCGGGTTCGCTGCGAGCAGGAAGGTCACCGTGTCGGCGCCGTCGTCGGTGAGCTCGCCCGGCTCGACCTGCACGTGGATCTCGGCCCGGGGCATCGCCAGCTCGCGGAGGTGGGCAGTCACCGCCGCGGCGAGCGGCGAGGCTGCGGCCTGGCGCGCGTCGTGCAGGCGGCCGGCCGCGGCGTCGGCCAGCGCACTCGCCGCAACGATGCGGGCCTCGATCCCCGCGGCATGTTCGTCGTGGTGCTCGAGCTGGCGCAGGCGCTCGCGGACCTCGTCGGCGTAGGTGAGGACGTCGGCCAGCGACTCGCCGTACTTCCGGCGGAGTTGGCGGAGAAGCTGTCGGCGCGCCCGCACCGCAGCGAGCCGCTCGGGATCCTCGGACACCGAATCGGCGGCGCTGCGCAGATCGTGGCCCAACTCGGCCACCTCGGCCTGGAGCCCCTTGACCCGGTCGTGCAGTACGGCGAGGGTCTCACGATCCGCCAGAGCGGCGACGGCCGCCCCGAGCGCGTCGAGTCCCTGGTGCTCGACCTGGTGGTAGGCGCTCGTGAGCGCCTCACGGATCGCCGCCGCATCGGCCAGCACTGCCTCCTCGGCGCGGAGGGCGTCGTCTTCGCCGGCGTCGCCGATGCCGGCGTCGTCGATCTCCGCGATCTGGAAGCGCAGGAGGTCGGCCTCGCGCGCTCGAGCCCGATCGTCGCCGCCGAGGGCGTCGAGCTCGGCGCGCAGTGCGCGCACCTCCCGCCGGGCACCTCGGAGCTCGGTGAGCGCGGCCGCCGCGGCGTCGCCGGCAAAGCGGTCGAGCACGGACCGCTGCTCCGCGGCCACCAGGAGATGCTGGTGTGCGTGCTGCCCGTGCAGGTCGACCAGCGTCGCGCCGAGCTCGGCCAGCTCGCCCGCAGTGGCGAGTCGGCCGTCGACGTAGGCACGTGAGCGGCCGTCGGCGGGCAGCACCCGCGTGAGCACGTGCTCGTCACCGTCGGCCCCGACGAAACGTCCCTCGACCCGCGCTTCGGGTACGCCGTCGCGCACCAGGCCGGGATCGGCGCGTCGGCCCAAGAGCAGCTCGAGCGCCTCCACCAGCAGCGTCTTGCCCGCGCCGGTCTCCCCCGTGATGGCGGTCAGCCCCGGGCCCAGCTCGACGGTGATCTCCTCGACGATCCCGAGGTTCGCGACCCGCAGCTCGACCAGCACGTCCGTCTACCGGTCGGCAAGGCCGAACTTGGCCTTGAGGATCTGGTGGAAGTCGCGGGGAACGAAGGACACCACGCGGGCCGGCTTGGGGGCTGCCGAGCAGGCGATCTCGTCACCGGGGTCGAGAAACCCGATCTCCCGCCCGTCGACCGTCATGGCCGCTCCGATCGACCCGGTGATCGTGATCCCGACCTGCTCGGCGGCGTCGAGGACGAGCGCCCGGTCGAAGAGCATGTGGGGCGACACCGGGGTGAGCAGCAGACAGCGGTGACGCGGCGACACGATCGGGCCCCGTGCCGAGAACGAGTACGCAGTCGACCCCGTGGGGGTGGCGACGATGAGCGCGTCGGCGGCATAGGTCGTGAAGAATGCGCCGTTGATACCGACATCGAGGCGGGCCATGTGGCCAGTGCGCACCTTCTCGATGACGGTCTCGTTGAGCGCGAACCACCGGCCGTCGGCGGGACCCGACGAGCGGACGTCGACGGCGAGCATCATGCGTTCCTCGACGTGGTAGTCGCCGCGGAGCAATCGCTCGAGCGCGACGGAAAGGTCGGCCGGCTCCACCTCGGTGAGGTAGCCCATCTGGCCGACGTTCACCCCGAGCACAGCGACACCGCTGTCGTAGGCCTGGTCGATCGTGCGCAACATCGTGCCGTCGCCCCCGAGCGACACCACCACGTCGAGACCGTCGGGGAAGACCTCCGGGTCGACACCCAGCGCAGGCAGGCCTACCAGCTCGGCCTCCACCTTCGGAAAGACCGCCGTGGCGCCATGCGCGGCGAGCCACGTCGCGGCCTCGTGGGCCAGCGCGAGCGCAGCGTCGCGTTCTCGGTGCGGCAGGATCCCGACGCGCACGGTCACGCCTCGCCGTCCGGGCTCACGCGGCGACCCCCGCCCGGGCCGCTGCGTCCAGCATCTCGGTCGCTACCGCCGGGCCGATCCGGTCGGCCCGGACGAGGAACTCACGGTTGCCGTCGGCGCCTCGGATCGGCGATTCGACGATATCGGTGACGAACACACCTGCGGCCGCGAGCCCGGCCGCGACCTCGCGCAGCACGGCGGCATGCACCTCGGGATCGCGCACGATGCCGCCACGGCCGACACGCGCGGGACCGGCCTCGAATTGAGGCTTCACCAGGAGCACGAACTGCGCGTCCGCAGTGGCGCACGCGACCAGTGCCGGCGCCACGGTGCACAGCGAGATGAACGACAGGTCGGCCACGACGACCTCCGCCGCTTCGCCGAGACGGGCCGGATCGAGCGTGCGCACGTTGGTCCGCTCGTACACGACCACCCGCGAGTCCTGACGCAGGGACCACGCCAGCTGACCGCGCCCGACGTCGACGGCGTGGACCCGGCGTGCGCCGTGCTGGAGGAGGCAGTCGGTGAACCCACCGGTGCTCGCGCCGGCGTCCAGGGCGACAAGGCCCGCCACGTCGACGGCGAACGCCCCGAGCGCGCCGGCCAGCTTCATCCCACCCCGGGACACGTACCGCGGACCGTCGGTGACCACGGTGATCGGCGTAGCGGCGTCGACCCGCCGGGCTGCCGTGGTGGCAGGAAGGCCCCCGACCCGCACCCGGCCCTCGCCGATCATGCGCGCCGCGACGGCCCGAGACTCGGCCACCCCCCGACGCACCAGCTCGACATCGAGGCGGCGCCTCACCACGGTCACCGGGCCAGGTTATGCGGGGCGGCGGTTCGTACGGGTGCGTATGCGCCCAGCCCGGTCCGGCCCACCCCCGGCGCGGCCTCAGCCGGCGAGGTCGGCCACGAGCGCCGGCACCAGCGCCGCGAGGTCGTCGGCGAGGTAGTCCGGAGGTGGGTCGGGCACTGGCTCCTCGCCGGGTCCGGGCGCGTGCGCGGCCACTCCGGTGAGGACCAGCGCGAACGGCCACCCCAGGCGGCGGGCGAAGTCCCCGTCGGTGGTGGGCCGGTCTCCCACCATCACGCCCCGGGGGCCGAGCCGGTGGTGCACCATCTCGGCGGCGGGCGCACACGGCTTGCCGGCCACCTCGGGGGCACACCCGCTCGCGGTCGCCACGGCGGCCACCAGCGAGCCGGCTCCCGGGAGCAGGCCGCCCGACACCGGGTAGGTGGCGTCCAGGTTCGTCGCGACGAACCGGGCGCCCTCACGCACCGCCCGCGCTGCACGCTCGAGGCCCTCGAAGTCGAAATCGCGGTGGAAGCCCACGACCACGGCCGCCGCCGGTGGCTCCCACACGGCCTCGAACCCGGCGTGGGTCAGGCTCTCGACCACACCGGGCCCGGCACAGACCAGCACCCGCGCGCCCGGCGCGAGATCGGCGGCGAGCAGGTCCGCGGCGGCCAGCGCGCTCGTGAGCACCTCCTCGGGCGCAGCCTCGATCCCGCAGCGGGCGAGTTTGGCCACCACGTGGTCGACGGGCATGCTCGAGTTGTTCGACATGAAGCCCACGAGCAGACCCGCGCTGCGCAACGCCAGGACCGCGTCGGCCGAACCGGGCACGGGATCGTCACCGCGCCAGACGACGCCGTCGAGGTCGAGGCACACCACCGACTGGGGCGCGCGCGTTGCCTCGGTCACCCGGGCTCCCCGGTCGCCCGGGCGAGGGCCCGCCGGTACTCGGGATCGGGTCGCATCGCGACGGCCAACCGGAGGTGACCCCGGGCGCCCGCGAGGTCGCCCGAACGCAGCCGGCACAGCCCCATCCCGAAGTGCGCGTAGTCGTTCACGGGGTCGATCTCGAGCGCAGCGGCGAACTCGACTTCGGCGGACCGGACCCGCCCGCTCGAGTAGTAGGCCCGGGCCAGGGTCTCTCGGATCGACGCCTGGGCGGGTTCGAGGTCGCGGGCACGCTCGAGCACGATCACCGCAGCGTGCGGGCTCTGGGTCTCGAGGAGATGGGTCCCCTCCAGGAACGCGGTGAACGCCTCGTACTCGGCCATGCGGCCTTCCCTTCGCCTCGGCTCGGTCGTCTGCGCTGCGGTCGTCTCGGGTCCGATGGTTCCCGTCGCGGGGAGCCCACCGTGCGAGAATCGGCAGCCCTCCCGACGAAAGTGTCCTCCGTGCCCGTGTTCCTACCCTTCCGAGGCCTGCGCTACCGCAGCCTCACCGATGTGAGCCATGTCGCCGCTCCACCCTACGACGTCGTCCACGACGACGAGCGCGCTGCGCTCGCAGCACGCGACCCCAAGAACGCCGTCCAACTCATCCTGCCCGAACCCGGTCGGCACGGGGACGGCTACGCGACGGCCGCGGCGCTCCTGCACGAATGGCGCAGCGACGGGACCCTCGCGCCCGACGCCGTGCCGGGCTTCTACGGGTACCGCATGACCTTCACCGACCCGGCCGGTCACCGACGGGTCACCCACGGCGTGGTGGGCGCCCTCGGGCTGCCGGTCGACGGACCCGGCACGGGAGACATCCTCCCCCACGAGCGCACGATCTCGCGCCACCGCAGTGACCGCCTCTCCCTGCTCGAGTCCACGCGCACCAACCTCGACCCGATCTGGGGTCTCACCCCGGCGCCCGGCTTCGGCACCCTCGCCGGCGAGCCCGGGCCGGATCGCCAATGGGCGGTCGACGACGCCGGCGTCGAGCACGAGGCATGGGAGATCACCGACGCGGACCGCGTCACGGCAATCCGCGACGCCGTCGGGTCGGCTCCGCTCGTCCTCGCCGACGGGCATCACCGGTTCGAGACCGCGTGCGCCTACCGCGCGGCCCACGGCGACCACTCGGGCGAGGACGCGATCATGGCGTTGATCGTCGAGTTGGCCGAGGACGAGCTCTGGGTCGCACCGATACACCGCATGGTCCGTGGTGCACCGCACGCACGCGCCCGGCTCGACACCGCCTTCACGCTCGCCCCGATCGGCTCTGCGACTCCCGAGACGATTACCGCGCTCGAGGCCGCGATGGCCGACGCGGGTGCCCTCGGTCTCGTCGACCGCGAGGGTGTCGCGCTGCTCCACCCGCGCCCCGAGGTGGTGACGGAGGCCCTCGAGGCCGAGCCACCCGAGGTGCGCGACGTCGACGCCGCCCTCTTCGAGGCCGTGGTGGCCCCCCGCCTCGACGGCGCCCAGATCGAGTTCCGCCACGACGCCCACGCGCTCGCCGACGCCGTAGCCCGCGGCGACGCCGACGCCGTGGTGCTGCTGCGGCCGGTCAGCGTCGCACAGATTCGCGCGGCGTCCTACGCCGGCGTGCGGATGCCGCAGAAGACCTCGTTCTTCGCGCCCAAGCCCCGCACGGGCCTGGTGTTCCGCGCACTGGACGACTGAGCCGCTACTCGACGGTCCAGGTCGAGCCACCCGAGATGAGCGTCGCGAGGTCGCCGGGGCCATTGCGCTCTGCGGCCGCCGCCAGTTGCACCTGCACCGCCTGCTCGTAGACCGGACGCGCAACGTCGCGGAACACGCCGACTGGCGTCGGGGTGACCGGCTGCTCGGACAGGCGCGAGATCGCGAACGCGAGGCTGGGATCGTTGCGGTGCTCGTCGTGGACGAGCAGGTTGTCCTCGCCGACGTCGGCGACTTTGACGATCTCGCACTCGCCGTACTGGTTGAGCACCACACCGAGCTCGGCGTCGGCGCCGAAGCGAGCGGCTTGCCGTGCTCGAGGTTGATGAGCATCGCGGCCCGGGCGTCCTTGGCCGTGATCCCCTCGAACGCGCCATCGTTGAACACGTTGCAGTTCTGGTAGATCTCCACGAACGCCGCGCCCTCGTGCTCGTTCGCCCGGCGCAACGTGTCCATCATGTGCTTGCGGTCCATGTCGTGGGTCCGACCGACGAATGTCGCCTCGGCGCCCAGTGCGACCGATACCGGGTTGAACGGGTGGTCGAGCGAGCCGAAGGGCGACGACTTCGTGATCTTGCCCACCTCACTCGTCGGCGAGTACTGGCCCTTGGTGAGACCGTAGATCTGATTGTTGAACATCACGATCTTCACGCCGACGTTGCGGCGCAGCGCGTGGATGAGATGGTTTCCCCCGATCGACAGCATGTCGCCGTCGCCACCGATCACCCAGACGTCGAGATCGGGACGGGCGAGCGCCACGCCGGTGGCCACCGCCGGCGCCCGGCCGTGGATGCTGTGGATCCCGTAGGTCTCCATGTAGTACGGGAACCGTGCCGCGCAGCCGATGCCGGACACGAACACGAGGTTCTCGGGCCGCACGCCCATCTCGGCGAAGAGCAACTGCATGGCCGCGAGGATCGAGTAGTCCCCGCAGCCGGGGCACCACCGGACTTCTTGGTCGGTCTGGAAGTCCTTGCGGCCGAGCTTCACCGCGGTGTCGTCGCTCACTTGATCATCTCCTCGATGGCCGCCTCGATCTCGGCGGCACGGAACGGCAGGCCTTGGACCTTGGTGAGGCTCTTGGCGTCGACCAGGTACTCGGCGCGCACCAACCGCGAGAGCTGGCCGAGGTTCATCTCGGGCACGAGCACCTTGGGGTACCGGGCCAGCACGTCGCCGAGGTTGGCGGGGAACGGGTTGAGGTGGGTCAGGTGCGCATGCGCGACCCGGCGACCCTGGGCCCGGACCTGACGGACGGCCTGCTGGGCCACCCCCCAGGTGCTCCCCCAGCCGAGCACGAGCAGCTCGGCCCCGTCGGGATCGTCGACCGCGACGTCGGGGATGTCCTTGGCGATGCCGGCGACCTTGTCCGCCCGCAGGTGGATCATCTTCTCGTGGTTGGCCGGGTCGTAGTTGACGTTGCCGGTGCCGTCTTGCTTCTCGATGCCCCCGATGCGGTGCATGAGGCCGGGCGTGCCCGGCAGCGCCCAGGG
>JBJSXO010000390.1:0-2420 GCA_046086425.1 Actinomycetota bacterium
TGCGGAAGAAGCGCGTCTTCCTGCGTGCGGGTGAACCGGTGCACCTTTTCGGGAAACAGGGTCGTGCCCTGTCCGTGCTCGCCCAGGCGGCCCGGGTCCCGCTCGACGACCTCGCGTACGTCCTTCACCCCGGCGGTGACCGCGGACAGCGGCTCGAAGGCCTTCTCGGTCGCGCCGGCCACGAGCCGGGCGATCGTGGTCTTCCCGGTTCCCGGGGGACCCCACAGCACCACCGACGACAGCCGGTCGGCCTCGATGAGCGCGCGCAGCGGGCGGTGCCGGCCGAGCAGGTGCTCCTGGCCCACCACCTCGTCGAGGGAACGAGGCCGCAGCCGCGCGGCAAGAGGCGCGCGGCGAGCCAGTCGCTCGTCCACTGCTGCGCTGAACAGGTCGTGAGCCACCGCGTCGGAGCGTAGCGAGCGCGGTCGGACCACTCGACCGACGCAGCGCGTACGCTCGAACGGTGGACGAGTCGGGCACCCACCGCCGGCGGCTGCTCGCAGCGGTCGTGAGCGGCCTCGTGCTGGTGGTGGTGCTGATCGCCCTCCAACTCGTCGACTGACGCCTCGCCGACCCGAGTCCCCGCCGCTCGCGCGCTCGCGCTCGGTCTCTCGACTAGGCCTTGGCCCGGCGCACCTGGATCCCGAGCTCACGCAGGTGCGCGTCCTCGACCGGGGTGGGCGCGCCCGTGAGCGGTTCGGCACCCGACTGGGTCTTCGGGAACGCGATCACCTCGCGGATGTTGTCCTCCCCGGCGAGGATGCCCACGAGGCGGTCGATGCCGAAGGCGAACCCGGCGTGCGGCGGTGCTCCGTAGCGGAACGCCTCGAGGAGGAAGCCGAAGCGGGCTGCCGCGGTCTCGGCGTCGATCCCGATGAGGTCGAAGATCCGAGACTGGAGATCCCCCCGGTGGATCCGGACGCTCCCCGACCCCAGCTCCCAGCCGTTGCACACGAGGTCGTAGGCCTGCGACCGGACCCCGAGCAGGTCCTCGCCCCGCGCGGTGTCGAGCAGGTGGAGGTCGTCGGGGTGGGGCGCGGTGAACGGGTGATGGGCCGGGATCGGGCGTCCGTCCTCGGCGACCGCCTCGAACAGGGGGAAGTCCACGACCCAGCAGAAGTGGAGGCCCCCTTCGTGGACGGGCGGACGCCCCAGGTCGTTACGGATCGCGCCGAGGACCGAATCGACCATGCGGCGGGCGCCGGCGACGATCAACAGGAGGTCGCCCGCCTCGCCACCGGAGGCGTCGACGAGCCCGAGCTGCTCGGCCTCGCTCATGAACTTCACCGTCGGGGACTCGAGCACTCCCCCGTCGCGCACCTTCACCCACACGAGCCCGGCGGCGCCGAGCTGCTTGGCCCGGTCGATGAGGGCGTCGAGCCGGCCCCGGCCGAGGTCGGCCTGGCCCGGCCAGCGGATGCCCTTCACCGCGTCAGCCTGAAAGGCCCGGAACTCGGTCGCGGCGAAGACGCGCTCGAGGTCGACTAGCTCGAGCCCGAAGCGCAGGTCGGGCTTGTCGGATCCGAAGCGGGCCATCGCCGCGTCGTAGGTGAGGACCGGGATGTCCCCGATCGGCGTCCCGGTGATCCGCTCCGCTGCGGCCGCGACGGCCCGCGAGATCACCGCGCGCACGTCGTCCCCGTCGGCGAAGCTCATCTCGGCGTCGAGCTGCATGAACTCGAACTGGCGGTCGGCGCGCAGGTCCTCGTCGCGCAGGCAGCGCGCGATCTGGTAGTAGCGGTCGAGCCCGCCGACCATCAGGAGCTGCTTGAACAGCTGCGGGCTCTGGGGCAGCGCGTAGAACTCGCCGGGCGAGAGGCGCGACGGCACGACGAAGTCCCGCGCACCCTCGGGGGTCGACGCCACGAGCATGGGCGTCTCCACTTCGACGAAACCGTCTGCTTCCATCGCGCTACGGATCGCGGCGTTCACCGTGGCCCGGAGGCGCAGGTTGCGCTGCAGCCGCTCGCCCCGCAGGTCGAGGTAGCGGTGACGCAGCCGGAGCATCTCGTCGGCATCGACCCGGTCCCCGATGGGGATGGGTGGGGGCTCGGACGGGTTGAGCACCTCGAGAGCGGTGGCAGCCACCTCCACGGCGCCGGAGGCCAGGTCGGGGTTCACCGTCCCGTCGGGCCGCGGGCGCACCGCACCGGTCACCCGCAGGCAGAACTCCGAGCGCACCCCGTGGACGTCGGCCCCCGCCACGGCTTCGGGATCGACGACCACCTGCACGACGCCGGCGGCGTCTCGCAGGTCGAGGAACACCACGCCCCCGTGGTCGCGGCGTGCTGCGACCCAGCCGCACAGCTCGACTGCTTCACCGATGTGGTCGGGCCGGATGTCGCCGGCCCGATGGGTACGCATCACCTGAGTGCTCCCGGATGGTCGTGGGTCATCGAACGTCCCGGCCGCGGCGCGCG
>JBJSXO010000391.1:0-4520 GCA_046086425.1 Actinomycetota bacterium
CGGGACGATCACGAGCTACGACGTGCGGTACGCGACCAACTCCGCGATGACGAACCCGACCACGATCACGGGCGCGACGACGACCGCGCCGACTGCGGGTTCGCCCTACCTGGTGACCGGGCTGACCGCGGGCACGACCTACTTCTTCCAGGTGCGCGCGGTGAACGCCGCTGGCGCGGCGGCATGGGGGCCGGCCACCGCCGTGGCCGCGACCCCGTACACCACCCCGTCGGCGGTCACCTCCTTGACGATCGGGGCGGGATCGACGCAGGTCAACCTGTCGTGGGGCGCCCCGGTCAACGGCGGTTCGGCGATCACCCGCTACGACGTGCAGTACTCGACCAGCGCGGCGATGACGAGCCCGACCACGGTCACGGGCGCGACGACCGGCGCTACCACCTACACGCAGACCGGTCTGGTCAACGGCACCACGTACTACTTCAAGGTGCGCGCGGCGAACGCCGCCGGTCCGGGAGAATGGGGCCCGATCGCCCCGGTGGCGGTGACGCCCTACGGCGCGCCGGACGCCGTGACCTCGCTGAGCGCAACGCCGGGGAACACCCAGGTCGCCCTGTCGTGGGCCGCGCCCTACGCCGGGAGCCGGACGATCACCGGCTACAACGTGCGGTACTCGACCAGCGCAGCGATGACCAGCCCGGTCGTGGTCACCGGCGCCACGACCGGCGCGACCACCTACACGCGGACCGGTCTGCTCAACGGCACCACGTACTACTTCCAGGTCCAGGGGGTCATCGGGACCCTCGTCGGTGCGTGGGGCCCGACCACGCCGACCGCCTCGATGCCGGCCACGGTCCCAGGTGCGCCGGGCACGCCGACGGTCGTACGGGACGGGTTCGGGAGCGTACGACTGACCACCACCGCACCGTCG
The DNA here is from genome assembly GCA_046086425.1 of Actinomycetota bacterium. GTDB lineage: Bacteria > Actinomycetota > Acidimicrobiia > IMCC26256 > PALSA-555 > CAIUKV01. The sequence goes on from JBJSXO010000391.1 coordinate 890, forward strand.
GCCACCGGAGGCTCGGCGATCACGTCGTACACCTTCCGGTACGCGACCGGCGCGCCGGCGGGCACCACGGCGTGCACCACGACCACGCTCACCTGCCAGGTGACCGGGCTGACCCAGGGCACCTCGTACACGTTCACCGTGGTCGCGACCAACGTCCTGGGCAACTCGGTGGCCTCGGCGGCGAGCGCTGCGGTGACTCCCGCCTACCTCATTCCGTTCGCCACCAACGCCTCGGTGGCGTCCTCGAGCCAGCTGAACCTGGTGCCGAACTCGAGCGGGACGGTGCCCATCGGCGCTCGCCTCCTGCTCTACTTCACCGCCGACACCACTTCGAGCACAGCCCCGACCGCAACCGTGTCGTTCCCGAACGGTGGTGTTGCGTCCTGCACCACGTCGTACACGGCCATCAACAGCGGCACCGCAACAGCCGGGTCCGGGATCCGCGGTGGTGTGCTCTACTGCAACGTCACCACGGCGATCCCCGCCGGCGGTCAGGTCCGCATCACCCTGTCGTCCGTGGCTCCCCGGGCGGTCGCGATGGGTGAGTACCTGGTGGGCTACTCGAGCGGTGGCACGGTCACCACGGTGGCCCAGACCAAGAACATTGCCACCGCCCCGGCCAGCGGCAGCATGACCTCGACTCCCGTCGGGATCGTCTTCGGCGCCTGGTCCTACGAGGACGGCACCCTCGCCCTTGCTGCCGACAGCGATACCACCAGCGGCACATGGTCCTCGCCGATGACCCAGGCCAACGGCATCGCCGGCGCGACGGGTCTCACCGTCACCCGCCAGTACAAGTGGGTGACCGCCACCTCGACGCAGCAGTACAACAGCTCGACTGCGACCCTCGCCGGCGAAGACTGGATCGCCTCCATCCTGCGCATTTCGTGATCCCCGGGCGGGCCTTCCCACCCCGCCGGGAAGGTCCGCCCGGGATCCCGCCCGATCCCTCCGTCATTGGCGACGATCGGGCAGACTGCCAGGACAGGTCACACCGCGTGACCACACCCAGCACCGTCTGGGGACTCCTCAGGAGGCTTTACCGTGCCGATCGCCTACGACTTCCCGCTTCTCGGGATCTTCTGGTCACTGCTCATGATCTCGCTGTGGGTCCTGTGGATCTTCATCGTGATCTGGTGCTTCATCGACAACTTCCGTCGTCGCGACCACGGCGGCTTCGCGAAGGCGCTCTGGTTCCTGTTCATCGTGTTCATCCCGATCATCGGTGTGTTCGCCTACTTGATCAGCCGTCCGGCGGTGGTCGAAGGGGCCATGTGACCGACTGATCGCCTGACCGACTGATCGTCGGTCGTCGTCGAAGTCGTGACGGAGCCGCCGCCCCCCTGTGGGTCGGCGGCTCCGTACGGCCCGGCGGCTTCACGCGCCCGAGCCCGCGGGGTACAGGGGATTTCGCTACGGTGCGGCGTGACCATCACCGCCGCCGTCAGTGTGGGTCGAGGCCGGGCCGCCCCGCCCCGGCCGACGAGTCCGGGGCGCTGAGCGGTGCTGCACCTCCGCCGGCCCAACCGGTCGGCCTGGGAGCTCGGCCTGCGGGCCGCGATCGGCGCGGGACTGGCGCTGTGGATCGGCACGCTGATCGGGCTCGAGGACCCCTACTGGGGTGCGGTCTCGGCCGTGGTGGCGACCGCGGGGACGCTCGGTGCGAGCCTCGGGGCCGCCGTGCAGCGAGTGGCGGCGACCACCATCGCCCTGGTCATCGGCCTGGGCTTCGCCGCGTTGCCGGTGAACGGTGTGGTGGTGTCGGCCACTGCGGTCGGCGTGACGTATCTCGTGATGATCACGCTCGGACTCGATGCCGGAGCCCGACTCGCCGCTGCGAGCACGCTGATCGTGACTGCGATCCCCGGAACCGACGCGCTGGATCTCGCGCTCAGCCGCGGCCTGAACGTGCCGCTCGGCTGCCTGATCGCGGTGGGCGTGGGGGTCGTGGTCTTTCCCCACCGCGCGTCGACCGCGCTGCGCACCGGGCTGCACGCAGGCCTCGCGCAGGGTGCCGCCGTGGCTGCGGCAGCCGTGCGGGCCTACGTGGGCGACGGGAACGGCGGTGATGCGGGCGGGTCCCCGGAGACCGCGGGAGCACTCGCGGCGCGTGTCACTCGCTTGGAGGCCGCCGTGGCCTCTCACCGGGGGGTGCTGCGCGACGCCGCACGCGAGCCGGGGTCGGCCCGCCACCTGTCCGGGCTCGAGCAACTCCTGAGCAGCGACGAGGAATTGTTGGACCACGCCCGCGCGCTGGTGGGCCTGGCGATGTCCGGTGCCGACGACGGGGCACCCGTACTCGTGGGTGACGCGCTGAACCGGGTGGCCGAGGCGATCGACGCCGTGGTTCCTGCGTTGGCGCCCGAGGACGCGGACGGCGCCGCCGAGATGCGTGCAGCCTCCGGCCCGGACGGCCTGCAGACTGCGCTCGCCGCACTCGACGCGGCGTTCGCCGAGGTCCGGCGCCATCGTGGCACCGTCGAGCATTCGACCGAGGAGCTGACCCGCCTGCTCTCGGTGATACGACGCGTGCACGGCGTCGGCGCCGCCCTCGCGTCGGTCGCGCCCGGCGATCCTCGCACCGACCTCGGCGAACCAGGGAGGACGACATGACGAGCACGTTCCCACCGCAGCACGACGGCGTGCGGTACCTGACCGAAGGAGGTCAGGAGACCGAGCTCATGTACAAGTACGGCTTCGAGCTCCCCGAGTTCGCGCTCTTCCCCCTGCTCGACGATCCCCGTGCGGTGGCCGAGCTGCGCGGGATGTACGAGCGGTACCTGGAGACGGCGTGCAACCACGGGTTTGGCGTACTGATGGGCGGGCTCGACTACCGGGCCAGTCCGGACTGGGCGCAACGCCTCGGGTACTCCCCGGCCGGCCTCGAGGAGATGCAGCTGCGGTGTATCGACTTCCTGCGCGACGTCGGAGAGCCGTTCGCCGATCGGCTCCCGGCGCTACTGGTGGCGGGCATCGTCGGACCCCGGGGTGACGCGTACTCGCTCGACCAGCGCATGACCGCGGAGGAGTCGGAGGACTACCACTCGACCCAGATCGCGACGCTCGCGAAGGCCGAGGTGGATCTGGTCGAGGCGATGACGTTCAACTGCGTCCCCGAGGCGGTCGGGGTGGCCCGGGCGGCGGCGCGTGTGGGGCTCCCGGCGTCGATCTCGTTCACGCTTGACAGCAGCCACCGGCTGCACTCGGGTCCGACGCTGCGGGAGGCCATCGAGTCGGTGGACGCGGCGTGTGGTGACGACCGACCGGCCTTCTTCGGGATCAACTGCTCGCATCCGCTGGAGTTCCTGCCTGCGGTCGAACCGGGCGACTGGTTCACCCGGGTCCGGTGCCTGCGGCCGAACGCCGCCATGATGGACAAGATCGCGCTGTGCACCCTCGGGCACCTCGAGTCCGGTGATCCCGTGGACCTCGGCCAACGCATGGGCGCCATCGCCGTCGAGCACCCCCACATCGATATCTGGGGCGGGTGCTGCGGCACCTGGGAGACCCACCTCGACCAGATCGCCCGCCACCTCCCGTAATGCGTATCTGACCGTCGTCTACGTCGGACGTAAACGACGGTCAGAGACGCACGTCGGGCTTGGGGCGGCGAACAAGAACGACGGTCAGA
>JBJSXO010000392.1:0-6592 GCA_046086425.1 Actinomycetota bacterium
GTCATCTTCGCCGGGACCGCGTCGCGCACTGCGCTGGGTCGCGCCGAGGTGGAGCTCACCCTCGACAACGCGGCCGGCTTGCTCCCGATCGAGTTCGCCGAAGTGACCATCACCCGTACGCTGTTCCGCACCGGTGAGTCCGAGTACCAGCTCAACGGCGTGCCCTGCCGGCTGCTCGACGTGCAGGAGCTTCTGTCCGATGCCGGGGTGGGTCGACAGCAGCACGTGATCGTCGGTCAGGGGCAGCTCGACACCGTGCTCAACTCGTCGCCGTCTGAACGGCGAGCCATCATCGAAGAAGCCGCGGGGGTGTTGAAGTTCCGTCGCCGCAAGGAGCGGGCAGAGCGGCGGCTCACTGCGACGGAGGGCAATCTCCTGCGCCTGGGTGACCTGCTGCGGGAGGTGCGCCGCCAACTCGGTCCGCTCGAGCGCCAAGCCGACGCCGCGCGGCGACACGACGCCGTCGTCGACGAGCTGCGAGCGATCAAGCTCCACCTTGCGGGCCACCAGATCGCCGGGCAGCAGACCCGGATCGAGCGGCTGCGTGACGAGCGCATCGCGTTGGCCGAGCGTGAGCGCGGTGTGCGCGAGCAGCTGCGTGATCTCGACGTCGCGGTGATCACCGCGGAGCAGGCTCTGGCCGCGCTGGGTGCCGACGAGCTGGCCGACGAGCTCGTCCGCGCCGAGGCGATGCGGGAGAGGGTGCGCGGTCTCACCACGCTGATCGTCGAGAAGCGGCGCAACGTCACGCGCGAGCTCGCTGCTGCTGCCGATGAAGGCGTCGTCGAGACGCTGGTTGCCGACGCCGTCGCGCTGAGGACCGAGCTCGCTCAGCTCGATGCCGGGGGCACCCTGCCCGGCACCGAGGTCGCATTGCCGATCGACGTCGCCGAGGACCTCCTGCGCTCGGCCGAGGAGCGTTGGCGCGCGGCCGAGGCTGCAGCGGCACGTGCTCGCGCCCGCGCGGATTCGCTCGAGCAGCAGCTGAACGCGGTGCGCGAGGCCGGGGGAGCCGGATCGCTCGATGCGCTCGACGGCGTCATGGGCGCGCTGGTCGATCACCTGGAGATCGAGCCCGGAGCCGAGGCGGCGGTCGCGGCGGCGCTCGGTGACGCAATGCTCGCGGTGATCGTGTACCGGGGTGACGGTGTTCGGGTTGCGATCGAGCGGCTCGAGGCCGACGGGGCGGGCGCGCTCCTGCTCGTGGCTGATCCTTCCGACGGGACCGGGGGCCAGCCCGCGCTCGTTCCGCCCGGCGCCCGTCCGGTGGCCGAGTTGGTGCGCTCCGACGTTCCCGGTCTGACCGCCGCCCTGGGTCGGCTGCTCGCGCACACCGTGATCGTCGACTCGTGGCGCGCAGCACTCGACCTCGTGGTCGCTCAACCCGACCTGGTTGCGGTCACGCCCGATGGCTCGCGCCTGGGCGGGATCTCCCCGTGGCGGATCGGGGGTGGGGGACCGGTGAGCGGAGTCACCCAGGCTGCGGTCGACGAAGCCGTCGAGTTGGCAACACGGAGCGACGTCGAGCGAGTCGAGGCGGAGCGCGCCCTCGAGACCGCCCGGGCGACGCTGGGCGCGGCGCGTGCAACCGAGATGCGCCGGGCCACCGTTGCGGAGCGGCGGTCGGTGCTCGCAGCGCGTCTCGCCGAGGTCGACGCGCGGCTTTCGATTCGCGATCCCGAGGCCCAGGCGGCGGCCGAGCGGCAGCGAAGGGGCTTGCTCGGGCGCGACGAGGCCTACGGGGTCTTCGCTGCACGCCTCGAAGACCTGAACGCGCGTACGGAGCAACTTCTCGAGCGCCTGCGTGAGGAGCGACGGCGCCATGCGGAAGCGGCCCGCGCGTCGGCGGATCAGCTCGACCGGCTCCGCACCGAGCGCGGCGCGCTCGAGCGGGAGCTGTCGGAGGCCCGCGAGCGGATGACCCGCGCGGAGATCGAGGATGGCGAAGCGAAGATCCGCCTCGAGTCGGCCATCCAGACCTTGCGTTCCGAGTACGACGTCGAGCCGCATGTTGCCCTCGATGCACCGGCCCCTCCGGTGCCCGAGGGCACGACCCTGGCGGGCAGGGCGCGCGAACTCGAGCGCGACCTCCGCCTCATGGGCCCGATCAACCCGCTCGCGCTCGAGGAGTACACCGCGCTGGAGGAACGGCACCGGTTCCTCCAGGAGCAGCTCGACGACGTGAAGTCCACGCGCCGTGAGCTGTCCCGGGTCATCCGGGCGGTCGACCGCGAGATCGTCACGGTGTTCGAGCAGGCGTACCAAGATGTCGCGGTGAACTTCGCCGCGTTGTTCACCACGTTGTTCCCCGGGGGCTCGGGGCGCCTGTTGCTGGTCGAGCCCGACGACATGCTCAACACCGGGGTCGAGATCGAGGCCCGCCCGTCGGGCAAGAACGTGCGCCGCCTCTCCCTGCTCTCGGGCGGCGAGCGCTCTCTGACTGCGCTCGCGTACTTGTTCGCGGTATTCCGGGCTCGCCCGTCGCCCTTCTACCTCCTCGACGAGGTCGAAGCCGCGCTCGACGACGTCAACCTGCATCGCTTCCTCGACCTCGTGCACGAGTTCCGGGACGAGGCGCAGCTCGTGATCGTCTCGCACCAGAAGCGGACCATGGAAGCGGCCGACGTGCTCTACGGGGTGTCCATGCCCCCGGGCGGCTCGTCTCGGGTCGTGAGCCAGCGCGCCGAGGACGTGTTCGCGTCGACCTAGCGAGTCACTCCCGATGCGGCCGGTAACCTCGGCGTCCCGTGTCGGACACCTTGGCCCTCGTCGTCGTTGTCGCGATCTTCGCCCTTGCGGCGCTGCTGATCGTGCTGCCCCGTCTGGTGCGCCGGCGAGAGGCGTCGCCCCCGGCCCCGCGAACTGCTCCACCGGCCCCGCAGGACTCCCCGGCCCCGTCGGCCCCGTCGGTCGAGGCCGGGGCGCCGAGTCTGCACGACCGGATCGGGAAGACCCGGGCCTCCTTCGCCGGCCTGCTCGCCGTGGTGCGCCGCGGGGGCCGGATCGACGACGCGACCTGGGAAGAGCTCGAGGAGGCGCTGCTCCTGGCCGACGTGGGCATGACGGCCGCCACGTCGGTCGTCGACGCCGTCCGCGCCCAGGCGCGCGCCTCGGGTGCGGGAGCCGAGGCGCTGCCGGCCCTCCTGCGCGACGAGATCACCGGCCGGCTCACGGGTACCGCCGCCGATCGCTCGCTGGGTCACGCGGCCGGCGGGCCGACGGTGTGGCTCATGGTCGGGGTGAACGGCGTCGGCAAGACCACCACGACCGCGAAGCTCGCCAAGCGGGAGATCACCGCAGGACACCGGGTCCTGCTCGCGGCGGCCGACACCTTTCGTGCCGCCGCAGCCGAGCAGCTCGCGACCTGGGCCGACCGCCTCGGAGCCACGGTGGTGCGGGGCCAGGACGGTGGTGATCCGGGAGCGGTGGTGTACGACGCGATGGATGCCGCCACCGCGCGAGGCGCCGACCTCGTCATCGTCGACACCGCCGGCCGGCTGCACACGAAGGTCAACCTGATGCGCGAGCTCGAGAAGCTCAAGCGCATCGTGGAGCGCACGCCCGGGGCGTTACAGGAGGTGCTGTTGGTGCTCGACGCCAGCACCGGGCAGAACGGCCTCGCGCAAGCACGGGAGTTCGCCGGTGCCGTGGAGATCACCGGTGTCGTGCTCACCAAGCTCGACGGCACCGCGAAGGGCGGCATCATCCTCGCGATCGAGGACGAGTTCGGGGTACCGGTGAAGCTCGTGGGCCTCGGCGAAGGTGTCGACGACCTCGTGCCCTTCAATCCCGCGGAGTTCGCCGCCGCGCTCGTCGAGTAGGGGTGGGATCGATGTTCGACTCGCTGTCCGACCGCTTCGACGGGATCTTCACGCGCCTGCGTGGCCGCGGGAAGCTGACCGAGAAGGACATCGACGAGGTTGCGCGTGAGATCCGACTCGCCCTGCTCGAGGCCGACGTCAACGTGCGTGTCGTCAAGGCGTTCATCGCTCGGGTGAAGGAACGCGCGAGCGGAGCCGAGGTCGCGAAGAGCCTGAGCCCTGCGCAGCAGGTCGTCAAGATCGTGCACGAGGAGCTCGTCGTCACGCTCGGCGGCACTGCGGCCAAGTTGACGATGAACCCCCGCCCGCCGACTGTCATCCTTCTCGCCGGGCTCCAGGGTTCGGGCAAGACCACCGCAGCGGCGAAGCTTGCGCGCTTCCTCGAGAGGGACGGCAAGCGCCCGCTGCTCGTCGGCGCGGACCTCCAGCGGCCGGCTGCGGTGGAGCAGCTCCGGTTGCTAGGGGAGCGGGTCGGCGTGCCCGTCGTCTCGAACGGCACCGATCCGGTCGAGGTCGCGCGCAACGGGATCGAGGAGGCGAATCGTCTCGGGCGCAACGTCGTGATCGTGGACACCGCAGGGCGACTGCAGATCGACGCCGATCTCATGGACGAGCTGCGCGCGATCGGCGATGCGGTCGTGCCGGACGACGCACTGCTCGTGGTCGACGCCATGACCGGACAAGAAGCGGTGAACGTCGCCGAGGCGTTCGGTGAGACCGTCGATCTCACCGGCATCGTCCTGACCAAGCTCGACGGCGACGCGCGGGGTGGGGCCGCGCTGTCGGTGAAGGAGGTCACCGGACGGCCCATCATGTTCGCGGGCGTGGGGGAGAAGCTCGAGGACTTCGAGGCTTTTCACCCCGACCGGATGGCCAGCCGCATCCTCGGCATGGGGGACGTGCTCACGCTCATCGAGAAGGCCGAGGCCGCCTTCGACGCCGACGAGGTCGCTGCGGCATCCGAGCGCCTGCGCACCGGCGAGTTCACCCTGCAGGACTTCCTCGACCAGATGCGTCAGATGAAGAAGATGGGTCCGCTCCAGAACCTCGTAGCCATGCTCCCGGGGGTCCCGAAGGAGCTCCGTGACGCTGAGGTCGACGAGAGGGAGCTCGGCCGGGTCGAGGCCATCATCTGCTCGATGACCCCTGAGGAACGACGGAACCCGTCGGTCATCGACGGGTCGCGCCGAATCCGGATCGCCGAGGGGAGCGGGACGTCCCCGCAGGACGTCAATGCCGTGTTGAAGCAGTTCAAGCAGGTCGCGCAGATGATGAAGCAGTTCTCCCGGGTCACCAAGAAGGGCAAGCGGCGGATGACCGGCCTGCCCCCGGGCCTCGGCCCCGGGGGTCTCGGCGGTGCCGGCCTCGAGCGGGCACCTCGGTCGTTGGGCCGGCGGCCGCAGGGACCGGTAGCCTGACCGGTTCGTTCTGCCGAAAGGGAATTCGTGGCCGTCAAGATCCGTCTCATGCGGGTGGGGAAGAAGAAGCAGCCCACCTATCGCGTCGTGGTCGCCGACTCCCGGTCGCCCCGCGACGGGCGCATCATCGAGACGATCGGGCACTACGGACCCCGAGAAGAGCCGTCCCGCGTGTCGATCAACTCGGACCGGGCGCTCGACTGGCTGCGCAAGGGAGCAAAGCCGACCGAGCAGGTGCAGAAGCTCCTGACCGCGTCGGGCGTGTGGGCGACCTTCACGGCCGAGCGGCCGAACCCCGACACCAAGCTCAACCGCCGGGGTCATGTCACCGGACGCGGTCCGGCGAAGAACACGGTCAAGGTCGAGAAGGCCAAGGTCGAGGCTCCGGCGCCTGTCGCCGAGGCGGCCACGGCCGCCGAGGAGACCGACGCAGCGAGTGACGCTCCCGCAGCGGACGACGCCGTCGCCGAGGACACGGGGAGCACCGGTGACGCAGCGGACGAGACGGCAGAGGATGCGGCGGAGTGAGCATCCACGACGACCTCGATGCGGAGTTCGACGAGGCGATCGACGACGACGATCTGGACGACCAGGGAAACCGGGTCGACGGCGCCGCACGCGCGCAGGCCGTCACCGAGTTCCTGGCGCGTGAGCTGGTCGAGGACGTCGAGGCGATCGACGTCACCGCGTCGGGGGCACGGGGCGAGACCACGCTCCTGATCCACGCGAGTCCGCAGGATCTCGGCCGCCTCATCGGGCGCCGGGGACGGGTGATCCAGGCGGTGCGCCAGGTTGCCCGCGCGGCCGGCGCCGCCGACGGTGCCCGGATCAACGTCGAAGTCGCCGAGTAGCCGATCATCGTCATGGTGGGCGCGCCGTCGGGCTCGCTCGAGATCGGTCGGCTCGGTCGCCCTCACGGTCTGCGCGGTGAGATGATGGTCACACTCACGACCGATCGTCGTGAGCGGCTCGCTGCGGGCAGCCGATGGTGGGTCGCCGGGCGCGAGCTGACGGTGGTGGCCGCCCGTCCGCACCAGGGCCGCGACCTGGTCAGGCTCTCGGGGATCGACGACCGCGACGCCGCGGCTGCGCTCACCGGTGAGCGTGTCTACGCCGAGCCCCTCGCCACCGGCGACACCCTCGATGCCGGGGTGGTGTGGGTGCACGAGGTGATCGGGGCGGAAGTGGTCGACCGGGCGGGCGTGCGCCACGGCACGGTCGTGTCGGTTGAGGCCAACCCCGCCCACGACCTGCTCGTGCTCGACAGTGGTGCACTCGTGCCGATGGTGTTCGTCGTCGAGCACGACGAAGGACGTGTCTTGGTCGACCCGCCTCCGGGCCTCCTCGACTGAG
>JBJSXO010000393.1:0-12933 GCA_046086425.1 Actinomycetota bacterium
CGCCGCCTTCCTCCTCGCCCTCGACGGGGTCACCGATCCCGGGAACCTCGGGGCGGTGCTGCGGGTCGCCGGAGCCGTGGGCGTCACCGGGGTGGTCGTGCCCCGGCACCGCGCGGCGCTCCTCACGCCGGCCGCGGTCAAGGCCGCCGCCGGTGCGGTCGAGCACGTGCCGGTGGCCCCGGTCGGGGGGATCCCGGCCGCGCTCGAGCGGGCGCGGCGGGCCGCGGTGTGGACGGTGGGCCTCGCGGCCGAGGGGGATGCCTCGGTGTTCGACCTCGCGGTGGCCGACCAGCCCCTGATGCTCGTGCTCGGTGCCGAGGGTGCCGGCCTGGCCCGGCTCACGCGCGAGCGGTGCGACCTGCTCGCGGCGATCCCGATGCCGGGCCCGGTCGACTCGCTCAACGTGGCCACGGCGGCAGCCATCGCCTGCTTCGAAGTGCTGCGCCGGCGTAGCCTGGCCGCTCCGCCGGGTTAGCTCAGTTGGTAGAGCACTCGACTTGTAATCGAGCGGTCGTCGGTTCGACTCCGACACCCGGCTCCAACCGTGCGTCCACCTCCCCGCCGTACCCCGCCTCGTGGGGAGGGCGCGACCGGAGATCCCCGATTTCGGTCGGCCCTGCGGCCAGAATCGTCGTCCCATGGACCTCACGGCTCGCGACCGGGCGATCCTCGACTTCGAGCGGGGATGGTGGCAACAGCCCGGCCATAAGGGCTCGCGCATCCGCAGCGACCTCGGGTGCTCGCCCACTCGCTACTATGAGCGGCTGGCTGCGTTGCTCGAGAACCCCGCAGCGCTTGCGTACGACCCCCTCACTGTGATGCGTCTCCGTCGCCTCCGCGACCAGCGTCGGCGGGCCCGGTTCGAGGGCCACACCGCCGACCCGAGGTCCCGATGAGCCTCCCGGGCCGCCCGCCGCGCGGGCCGGGTACGGAGCCGAGCGGCACGGCGATGTCCGCGTCGCGCGGCGGCATCCTCGTCGGCGTCGCGATCGTCGTCGGAATCCTGATCTTCTCGGTGATCAACCGCGGCGGGAGCCCGGACGTCGAACCGACCGCCACCACCCGGCCCCCCACCGTCGCCACCACCCCGGCGACCAACCCCGACGGCTCCACGGCGACGACCATCGCCGGGACGACCGCGACCACGAAGGCGAAGAAGAACAGCTCGAAGACCGCACGGACCAACGACCAGGTCGTGGTCCAGGTGCTCAACGGGTCGGCGGTACCCGGCGCGGCCACCCAGCGCTCGAACGACCTGAAGGCCAAGGGCTACCAGATCGTCCCGGCCGGCAACGTGGCGGCCCGGACCGGCAGCGGGGTCGAGTGCGTTGCGGGCTACGAGAAGGAGGCCGTGGTGCTGGTCACCACCCTCAAGTCGCTCGGCGTCCTCGCCGCCGTGGAGCCGATCGCCGAGCCGCTCCCTGCGGGCTTCGACGCGGCGGCCAACTGCTACGTCATCCTCGGGAAGTAGCCCACCCCTCCCGGGTGCTCGGCCTGCGGTGGCCCTCGACCCCGCCTGGTCGCCGCTCGTCCGCGCCGGAGCGCGTGCCGGTCTCCTCGTCGACTTCGACGGCTCGCTGGCGCCGATCGTCGACGAGCCGGAGTCGGCCCGGCCCCTCCCGGCCGCGGTCGACGCGTGCAGCCGCCTCGCGGCGCGTCTCGGGCTGGTGGCGGTGGTCTCGGGCCGGCCGGTGGCCTTCGTCAGTCGCCACCTCCCGGATCCCGCAGTCGCGGTCGTCGGCCAGTACGGCCTCGAACGTGAGCGCGACGGCGCCGTCGTCGCCGACCCCCGGGCGCTCGCCTACGTGGACGCCATCGCGGCTGCGGCGACGGAGGCGCAGGACCGGTGGCCCGCGCTCACGATCGAGCGCAAGGGCCGGGTCGCGGTGACCGTCCACTGGCGCACCGCCCCCGGGGCCGCCCCCGAACCGGCGGCGTTGGCGGCGCTCGCACGGGCCCACGACCTCACCCCGGTCCCGGGCCGGATGGCCTGTGAGCTACGCCCGCCGCTTCCCGTGGACAAGGGCACGGCCGTCGCCGAACTCCTCGTCGCCGGCGACCTCGTGGCGGTCGCGTTCGTGGGCGACGACCACGGTGACCTCGCCGCGTACTCGGCTGTCCGCGAATGGGCACGGAGCGCTTCGGGTCGCACGGCCCTGTGCGTCGCGGTGGAGTCCGACGAGTCTCCTCCCGGTCTGCTCGACGCGGCCGACATCACCGTCGCCGGGCCGCCGGTGCTGGCGGGGCAGTTGGTGGCGCTCGCGACCGCGATCAGCTGAGCGCGGCGAGCTGGTCGTCGAGCCAGTGGCGTGGCGTCCGGGCGCCGGCCAGCCGGCGGAGCCACTCGGCCCGCGCAGCCCGGGCCTCGGAGGGCATCACCAGGGCGGCGTGCAGCTGCTCGGCGCTCTGCTCCACGTCCCACGGGTGCACGGCGAGGGCGGCGGGTCCCAGCTCGTCGAACGCGCCGGCCTCGGGGGACAGGCACAGCACACCGTCACGCTGGTTGCACAGCGGGCCCTCCTTCGCCACGAGGTTGAGTCCGTCCTTGATCGGATTGACCAGCAGCACGTCGTAGCGCCCCAACGCCGCGATGCTGCCGGCGAAGTCGTCACGGGTGTCGAGCACCACCGGCTGCCAGTCGGCGGAACCCCAGCGGGCGTTGACCGCCTCGGCTGCCTGCACGACCTCGTCGCCGTAGGCGAGGTACTCGGGAAGTGACTCGCGGGAGGGATTCAGCAACGCGACGAACACGACGTTCGCCCGCCACTCCGGGTGGCGCTCGAGCAGGTGGTCGTACGCCGCGAAGCCCCGCACGATGTTCTTCGAGGGCTCGACCCGGTCGATGCGCAGGAGCATCCGCCGATCGCCGACGACGGCGTCGAGCTCCCGCAACGCCGCGCGCGCCGCGTCGGACGCTGCGACCTCGGCGAGGTGCACGGCATCCGGACCGAGTGACGCAGCGTACGCACGCGGAGGCGGGTCCGCGCCGAGCAACTCGCGGGCCGACGCGGTGTACGCGCGAGCCCAGCGCGCGGTGTGGAAGCCACAGGGAACACTGCGCATCGACCGCAGCACGGTCTCGGCGATGTCGGTGGGGAGTACCCGGATCGAGTTGGGTCCGCAGAACGGGGTGTGGGTGAAGAACCCGACTCGGAGGTCCGGGCGGGCGGCGGTCACCAACCCGGGTACCAGCGCCAGTTGGTAGTCCTGTACGAGCACCGCATCGCCGGCTGTCGCGCGCTCCACCACGGCGTCGGCGAACGCGCGGTTCACCGCGGTGTAGGCCTGCCACGCGTCCCGGAACCGGGGGTCGAAGGTCGGCCGGTGGGCGAGATCGAACATGCCGTGGTGCAGGAACCACAGCGTCTGGTTCGAGACGATGTCGTAGTGAAGTCGGGCCTGCTCGGGATCCAGGTCGAGCAGGACGAGGTCGAGGTCGGGAACGTGGACCGCTCCGGAGCGCACGGCCGCTCGTTCGTCGGCGGTCATCGCTGCGGCGATCCAGTGCGCGTCGACGCCGGGATCGGTGAGGAGGGGGCGCAAGGCGCTCGAGACGCCCCCACCACCGGGCCGGGTGGTGACGGTGCCGTCGGCCTCGGTGGTGAACCGGAACGGACCCCGATTGGAGACGACGAACACGATGTCAGTCGCGGAGGTCGCCCATGAGCCGCAGCCAGTCCTCGAGCTCACGGGTGGAGAGGAAGTTCCGGCGCACGTGCTCCCGGCCCTGGCTGCCCATGGCGTCGGCGCCGACGGGGTCGGCGAGCAGGTCGATGATGCGCCGGGCGCACGACTCGATGTCGTCGACCAGGAAGCCGTCGAAGCCCTCGCGGATCTGGAGCTTGATGCCGCCGGCCCGCCCGCCGATCACCGGCCGGCCCTTCCACAGCGCCTCGCTCACGGTGAGGCCGAATCCTTCCCGGATCGACTTCTGCACCACCACGTCGGCGATCCGCTGGAACGCGTTGATCTGCACGGCGCCGACCTGGTGCAGGTTGGACAGCAGGTGAATGTCGCCGTCGCCCCCACGTGCGGCCTCGGTCTCCTCCCATACGCGGAAGCCCTCGGGGTCGTCGGTGGCCATCGAGCCGGCGAGCACGAGCTGCGCATCGGTGACCTGCTCACGTGCGAGCCGGAAGGCCTCGATCACTCCGATGGGGTCCTTCCACGGATCGAACCGGCTCACCTGGCAGACGACCGGCCGGTGGGGGTCGATCCCGTACTGGCGGGTGATCTCGGCGCAGAACGGCATGGCGAGGTCGAGGTTCTTCACCGACAGCGGGTCGATGCACGGGGGTGCGTGCACGACTCGATCCATCGAGAGGCTGGCGGGGACGAACTCGGGCATCGTCCACACCGACGCGTCGTACTGCTCCACGAAGGGCCGGAAGAACTCCCACATGTCGGGCTGCGCGTCGGTGAGGTCGATGTGACAGCGCCACATCCACTTCGTGTTCGCGAACTCGTTCCGGCGATCATCGACGTAGTGGAGGATCGCGGCCGGCTGCGGGTCGTGGACCACGACGTAGTCCCAGCGGTCCTCGAGCTCGAGCGCGTTGTCGAGGACCCGCTCGAGGTAGGTCCGGCGCATTGCTGCGGTCATCTCGATCGGGGCTCCTTGGAGGCCGTTGTGAACCTCCTTGGTCACGCCGAAGAACTCATCGCTGCCCCGCATGACGTGCCACTCGGCGTCGACCCCGACGCTGCGCAGGAGGGGAACGTGGGTGGCGAGGAGCTCGGCCACGCCGCCGCCGTACGCGGTGGCGTTGAGGTGCAGGACCCGAGCGCCCCGGAGCGGGGCGGCGAGGGCCTGGATGCGCTCGACGACGTCGTCACCCACGATGTCGGCGTAGTCGTCGACGTGCTTCTCGAGGAGGGGGACTCGTTCGAGCACGGCTACTGGCTCGTCCCGATCGCACGTCCGGCCGTCACTCGGCCAATCTATCGACATGCCGGTCGCAACCATCGCTCCCGACAAGTTCAAGGGCACGCTCTCTGCGGAGGAAGCGGCGGCCGCAATGGAGCGGGGCGTGCGCGCCGCGGGGTTCGACGAGGTGCGTCGGGTGCCGCTCGCCGACGGCGGCGAGGGCACCCTCGACGCGCTGCTCGCCGTAGTCGGTGGATCGCGCCGGCGGGCCCGGGTCACCGGACCCCTCGGCGACCCCCTCGACGCGGAATGGGCGCAGCTGTCCGACGGCACCGCAGTGGTCGAGATGGCCCGGGCCAGCGGGCTGCTGGTCGTTGCGGGGCCCAACGACCCGCTGCGGGCGACGACCCGGTGGACCGGTGAGCTCGTCGCCGCAGCGCTGCGGTCGGGCGCCCGGAGGGTGGTGGTGGCGGTGGGCGGCAGCGCGACCACCGACGGCGGGCTCGGCGCGGTGGAGGTGCTGGGCTGGTCGCTGCTCGGCGCGGAGGTGATCGTGGCGTGCGACGTCACCACCCGGTTCGTCGACGCAGCCCGGGTCTTCGGCCCGCAGAAGGGCGCGTCCGCCGCAGAGGTGGCGCTGCTGACCCGCCGGCTCGAGCGGCTCGCCGAGCAGTACGAGGCGCGCACCGGGGTCGACGTGCGCGCGCTCGAGGGTGGCGGGGCTGCGGGTGGGCTGGCCGGCGGCCTCGCGGCGATCGGGGCCCGGGTCGACCACGGGTTCGACGTGGTGGCAGGGCTGGTCGGCCTCGAGGAGGCCCTGGTCGGCGCGGACCTGGTGCTCACCGGCGAGGGTCGGTGTGACGCGACCTCGTTCGCCGGGAAGGTGGTGGGCGGTGTGCTCGACTGGGCGGCCGAGCTCGGTGTGCCTCACCGCGGGGTGATCGCGGGTCAGGTCACCGCCGAGGCCCGCGAGGAGGCGAGCGTCTGGGGTGCGCAGGTCGAGGCGCTCGTGGACCGGGTCTGGCAGTCCGGCGAGGCCTTCGCCCGGGCCGCGACGCTCGTGGAGGAGGCGGCACTCGACTTGGGCCGCCGAGCGCGAGCCTGACCCGCACCCGCGTGCCGGCTCAGGCCGTGAGCTCCCGGCCGAACTTGGCCTGGTACGCGGTGACGCCGAGCATCGGGGGCCGCTCGCGGGTCTCGACCCCCACCGCACGCGGCTCCTTGTCGATGCAGTAGCGCACGAGCGTGTGCGAGAGCCGGTCCTCCGGGACCCCGGCACGCCGCAATGCGGTGAGCAGCACGGCCATGGCCTGCGGCGAGAGCTGATCGAGCGGTCGGTTGCGGTGCTCGCGGACGCCGAGGTCGGCCTGGGCGAAGATGCCGGTGCCGTAGTGCTGGGCCAGGTCGATGAGCAGGCCGATCTCCACCCCCCAGCCCTGCACGAACGGCACGGTCTCGAGCAGGGTGCGCCGGCCGGCGTACTCACCGGCGAGGGGCTGCAGGAACATGGTGAGCTCGGGGAAGAGGGCGCTGAGCACCGGGCGGGCCATGAGCTCGGTCACCCGCCCGCCGCCGTGGGGATCGCCGAACAGCGGGCGGCGGTAGTAGCCCTTCACGAACCCGGTTGCGGGGTCGGTGAGCAGCGGCTCGAGCAGGCGGGTCACGAAGTGCGATCCGAAGTTCAGGACGTCGGCGTCGAGCCACACCACGAGGTCGCCGTTGCTCACGTAGAGCGACTTCCAGAGTGCGTTGCCCTTGCCGGTGCCCGGCGGCAGGTCGGCGAGGATGTCGGCCGACCCGTAGACGGCTGCGCCCTCCCAGGCGGCGACCTCGGCCGTGGCGTCGGTGGAGCCGTCGTCGATGACGATCACCTCGTCGACGAGCTGCACGTGCTCCATCAGGGTCCGCCGGACGGTGGCGACGGTGTGGCCGACGGTGGCCTCCTCGTCACGGGCGGGGATGCAGACCGAGACCGTATGACCCGATCGGGCCTTCGTCGAGGCCAGTCGGGCCGCCAGGGAGACATCCGCCATCGGGAGGAGCGTAGCGAGCATCGGGGCGCCGACCGGCGGCGTGCGGACTCCGCGTGCTACCGTTTCGTCACGCGCTCATCGAGAGCGGCTGAGGGACAGGCCCTGTGAAGCCGCGGCAACCAGTGAGCCCGGGCGAGACAACCCGGGTGAGCCAGGTGCCAATGCCTGACCGATGAGCAGCCAAGAGCGGTCCTCCGCTCGAGGCGCTCCGAGCGCGTCGAGACCAGACGACGGGCACGGAGCCCGGCGTCGACCGGAGGAGGAGCAGCCAGATGTCGGTCCGTACCGCATTGCGTTGTCGGGAGTGTGGGCGCGAGTACGCCATCGCCCCCGTCTACACCTGCGAGTGGTGCTTCGGCCCGCTCGAGACCACCTACGACTACGACGCGATCCGCGCGGAGGTGAGCCGGGAGTCGGTCGCCGCAGGACCGGGCTCGATCTGGCGTTACGCGCCGCTGCTCCCGGTCGACGCGCCGGCGGGTGACGCCTTCGCCGCAGGGTGGACGCCCCTGATCCGGGCCGACCGGCTCGCGGCCGAGCTGGGCCTCGGGGAGCTCTGGATCAAAGACGACACCCGCAACCCCACCAACTCGTTCAAGGACCGTGTGGTGGCGGTGGCGCTGGCCAAGGCGCTCGACTTCGGGTTCAAGACCGCGGCGTGCGCGTCCACCGGCAACCTCGCCAACGCGGTGGCTGCGGCGGCCGCCCGGACCGGGCTCGACAGCGTCGTGTTCGTGCCGGCGGACCTCGAGGCCGGGAAGATCCTCACGACCGCGGTCTACGGCGGCACCGTCGTCGCGGTCGACGGGAGCTACGACGACGTCAACCGGCTCTGCGCCGAGGTCGCGGCGGAGTTCCCCTGGGCCTTCGTCAACGTGAACGTGCGGCCGTTCTACGCCGAAGGATCGAAGACCCTTG
Organism: Actinomycetota bacterium; assembly: GCA_046086425.1. Taxonomy (GTDB): domain Bacteria; phylum Actinomycetota; class Acidimicrobiia; order IMCC26256; family PALSA-555; genus CAIUKV01. The sequence goes on from JBJSXO010000393.1 coordinate 7,819, forward strand.
CGTACGAGACCGCCGAGCAGCTGGGCTGGCAGGCACCCGACCACGTGGTGGTGCCGGTCGCCAGCGGGTCGCTGCTGACCAAGATCCACAAGGGCTTCGGTGAGCTGCACGCCGTCGGACTCCTCGACGACGAGCCGGCGGTGCGGGTCTCGGGAGCCCAGGCCGCCGGGTGCGCGCCGGTGGCCACGGCGTTCGACGACGGTCGCGACGACGTGCACCCGGTGCGGCCGAGCACCATCGCTAAGTCACTCGCCATCGGCAACACGGCCGACGGGTGCTACGCACTCGACGTGGTCCGCAGCACCGGGGGTGCCGTGGGCGCGGTGACCGACGCGGAGATCGTCGAGGGGATGCGCCTGCTCGCCCGCACCGAGGGGGTGTTCGGCGAGACCGCCGCCGGGGTGACCATCGCGACGCTGGCAAAGCTCGCGGCAACCGGCGCGGTCCGCCGGGACGAGCGGGTGGTGGCCTACGTCACCGGGCACGGCCTGAAGACCCTCGACGCCGTGGCCCCGCACGTGGCGGTCACCCACACCATCGCCCCGACCCTCGATGCGTTTCGCGCCGCGTTCCCTGCGGTGGCCGAGGAGGCCTGACCCGTGGCGACCGTCCGGATCCCCACCCAGCTGCGCACCCTCACCGGTGACGCCGCCGAGCTCACCCTCGACGGTGCGACGGTCGGCGCCGTGCTGCAGGCGCTCGACGGGGCCCATCCGGGCCTCGGCGAGCGGCTCTTCGACGAGACCGGCCGGCTGCGGCGCTTCGTCAACGTCTTCGTCGACGACGAGGACCAGCGCTTCCTCGAGGGCCTCGACACCCCGCTCACCGAGCGTTCCGTCGTGAGCATCGTCCCGGCCGTCGCCGGGGGCTGACCCCGGTCCGGCCGCCTCTTCCGGCCCGGCGTGCGCCGACCGGCTCCGCGCACGCCACAATGGACCCATGGCCGAGCTGCACGACGCCACCGAGGAGTACCTCGAGACGATCCTCGAGATCGAGGAGGAGGGCATCCCGCCCATCCGGGCCCGGCTCGTGGAGCGGCTGGGCCTCTCGGCCGCAGCGGTGTCCGAGCAGGTCAACCGGCTGGTCGACCAGGGCTACGCGGAGTTGCTCGGCGACCGCACCCTGGCGCTCACCGACACCGGCCGGGCGCTGGCGGTGTCGATCGTGCGCCGGCACCGGCTGGCCGAGCGGCTGCTCGTCGACGTGATCGGCCTCGAGTGGGAGAAGGCCCACAAGGAGGCCGACCGCTGGGAGCACGCGATCTCCGCCGAGGTCGAGGAGAAACTGGTCGAGCTGCTCGGTGACCCGGCCACCTGCCCGCACGGCAACCCGATCCCGGGCTCGAAGCACCGCACCGATCCGGTGGGCGTCACCGCCCTGTCGGCGTTCGCCCCCGGCCCTGCGACGGTGACCCGGATCTCCGAGAAGCTCGAGCTCGACGACGCGGCCCTCGCCTACGTGGCCGGTGCTGCGCTCGTGCCCGGCGACCGGGTGTCGGTGCTGCGCCGCGAGCCCGGCGGCGTGGTGGTGCTCGAGAGCGCCCGGGGGGAGCAGCGAGTCCCGGCCGACCTCGCCGACCTGCTCTTCGTCGCCCGCGACTGACGCACCGGAGCGGGTCTACCCGCAATCGGCCGGGCGAGGCCGGTCGGTACGATCGACGCGGTGACGGAAGTCGACGTGCCGGGGGTCCTGCGCACCCTCTCCGACACCCTGGACCACCTGGGCGACCCGTCGGCCATCGCCGATGCCGCAGTCCGGTTCGTGGCCTCGACGCTGGGTGTCGACCGGGCCCGATGGATCGAGATCACCGAGAGCACCAACGCCGTTCGTATCGAACGCGAGCAGCGCACCGGCGCCGAGCCTCCGCTCACCGGCAACTTCCGGGTGTCCGACCACGAGTGGGTCATCGCCGACTTGCGGCGCGACGAGGCCGTGGCGATCCCCGACGTGGCCGCGTCGGCCCGGGTGCCCGAGATCAACCGCGCGTTCATGGCCACCATGGGCATGGCCGCCTACGCCATCGTCCCGCTGGTGCGCGGCGGTGTCCTGGTGGGGGCACTGTCGGTCGCCCACTCCGAGCCCCGGGCCTGGAGCGCGACCGACCTTGCGGTGCTCCGTAGCTCCGCCGATCGGGTCTGGGCGGCCATCGAACGGGTCCGGCCGGAGGTGGTGTTCCGCGAGGACCTCGACCTGTTCCGCCGCTTCGGGGACGCCTCGCCGGACATCCTGTGGGTCCGTGACGCAGCCACGTTGCGGTTCCGGTTCCTGAGCCGCAGCCTCGAGGCCGTGAGCGGGATCGCCCGCAGCACGGTCATGAGCCTCGAGAACCCGACGAACTGGTTCGATGTGGTGGTGCCCGAGGACCGCAACGCGGTCCGGGAGGCGCTCGACGAGGCCCGATCCGGCCGGTCCGCCGCCCGCGAGTATCGGCTCGTTCGGCCTGACGGGGAGACCCGGTGGTTGCGGATGCACGCCTTCGCCCTGCCCGGCCCGGGGGGGACGATCGACAACCTCGGGGGCATCACCAGCGATGTCACGGCGGAGAAGCAGGCCGAGATGGCGCTCGTCGAGCAGGCGCGCCAGGTGCGCGCGAGCGAGGCCCGCAACCGGGCGCTGGCCGAACGGCTCGAGGACTTCATCGCGACGATGGCCCACGAGTTGCGCAACCCTGTGGGCGCGCTGCGGACCACTGTGGACCTCATCGACCCCGACCACCCGGACGCCGCGATCGCCCGTGCTCGTGGCGTCCTCGACCGGCAGGTCCGCCACCTGACCCGGCTGCTCGACGACCTCCTCGACGCCGCCCGCACCGATCCGGACCCGCTCTCGCTCGTCGTCGAGCCGGTGGATCTCACCGAGGTCGCGCGCGCGGCGGTCGAGATGAACCAGGACCTGATCGGCGAACGCGGCCACCGGGTCGAGGTCGCCGGACCGGTCGAGCCGGTGGTGGTACCGGGCGACTCCCAGCGGCTCACCCAGGCCGTCGTCAACCTGGTGCGCAACGCCTGTCTCTACACCGAGGCCGGGGGGACGATCCGGGTGCGGTGCCGTCGTGAGCGCGACGAGGCCGTGCTCGAGGTGGTGGACGACGGGATCGGCATGCGCCCCGAGACCGTCGAGCGGCTCTTCCGGCCCTACGCACGCTCCGACGAGGCCACGGTGATGGCCCGGTCGGGAATGGGCATCGGGCTCCACCTCGTGCAGCGCATCGTCGAGCGTCACCACGGTCGGGTCACGGCCTACAGCGACGGCCCCGGTCTCGGGAGCACGTTTGCGATCCACCTCCCCGCGCTCGGAGTGGTCGCCGCCCGCCCCTCGGTCGCAGAGCACCCGTCCGCACCGACGTCCCCCGACCCGGCGCAGGGCAACGCCGTGCGTCGTCGGCGCGTCCTGCTCGTGGAGGACGATCCCGACCTCGGGGAGGTCATGGCCTTGCTCCTCGCCGGCCTCGGCCACGACGTCGTGACCGCATCGACCGGCGCCGAGGCGCTCGCGGCCTTCGCGGCGGCGCCACCCGATGTGGTGCTGCTCGACCTGGGCCTTCCCGACATCACCGGGTTCGAGCTCGCCCGCCGGCTCCGGGCCTGCCCCGATGCCGCGGACGTGGTGCTGGTCGCACTCAGCGGGTGGGGCGGCGCGGGCACCGAGGCCGAGGCCCGGGCGGCCGGCATCGACCACCACCTCACCAAGCCCGCCACCCGGGAGCAGCTCGCCGAGATCCTCCTGGCCTCCCGGCGGGCCCGCTGACCGTCCGGCGCGCCGACCGCGCCGAGACCCCGGAAGGGCCCGCCGGAGCCGGGTTTGCACTCTCGGGCCGTGAGTGCCAACATGGTTAGCACTCACGAACCCCGAGTGCCAGGTCGCGGCCCTCCCGCGTGGCGGCCCGGGGGCGTGCTCGCACCACGCTCCGTCATCCGGAAGAACCCAGGAGAGACACCATGCCGAAGCAGGTTTCCTACGCAGAGAGCGCCCGTCGGTCGCTCGAGGCGGGCATGAACAAGCTCGCCGACGCCGTGCGCGTCACCCTCGGCCCGAAGGGCCGCAACGTCGTGCTGGAGAAGAAGTGGGGTGCCCCCACGATCACCAACGACGGCGTGTCCATCGCCAAGGAGATCGACCTCGAGGACCCGTTCGAGAAGATCGGGGCCGAGCTGGTCAAGGAAGTGGCGAAGAAGACCGACGACGTCGCCGGCGACGGGACCACCACCGCCACGGTGCTGGCCTGGGCCATGGTCCGCGAGGGCCTGCGCAACGTCGCCGCCGGCGCGAACCCGATGACCCTCAAGAAGGGCATCGAGGCCGCGGTCGTCACGGCCGTGGCGTCGATCAAGTCCAGCGCCAAGAAGGTCGAGACCGACCCGGCCGCCATTGCCAACGTCGCTGCGATCTCCGCGGCCGACAAGGAGATCGGCTCGATGATCGCCGAGGCGCTCGAGAAGGTGGGCACCGACGGGGTCATCACCGTCGAGGAGAGCCAGACCTTCGGGATGGAGCTCGACCTCGTCGAGGGCATGCGCTTCGACAAGGGCTACATCTCGCCGTACTTCGTGACCGACCCCGAGCGCATGGAGGCCGTCCTCGAGGACGCGTACATCCTGCTCGTGAGCTCGAAGATCTCGGCCGTGAAGGACCTCCTTCCGGTGCTCGAGAAGGTCATGCAGTCGGGCCGTCCGCTCGCGATCATCGCCGAGGACGTCGAGGGCGAGGCTCTTGCGACCCTGGTGGTCAACAAGATCCGCGGCACGTTCAAGTCGGCTGCGGTGAAGGCCCCCGGCTTCGGTGAGCGGCGCAAGGCCATGCTCCAGGACATCGCCATCCTCACCGGGGGCGAGGTGATCTCCGAGGAGGTCGGCCTCAAGCTCGAGAACGTGGGCCTCGAGCTCCTCGGTCGCGCCCGCAAGGTCGTGGTGACCAAGGACGAGACCACGATCGTCGAGGGTGCCGGCAAGAAGGCCGATGTCCAGGGCCGTATCTCGCAGATCAAGGGCGAGATCGACAACACCGACTCCGACTACGACCGCGAGAAGCTCCAGGAGCGCCTCGCGAAGCTGTCGGGTGGCGTGGCGATCATCAAAGTCGGCGCGGCCACCGAGGTGGAGCTCAAGGAGAAGAAGC
>JBJSXO010000394.1:0-6868 GCA_046086425.1 Actinomycetota bacterium
CCGACGCCTTCAACGGCGGCAGCCCGGTCGCGCTCGATCCGGCGACCCTCACCGGCACGCCCGCGGCGCCGTTCACGAGCCACACCTACACCTATGACCGGTCGATCACCGTGCCTGCGTGGGGCTGCACCACCTACCCCAACACGGCAGCGATCACGGAGACCGGCCAGTCGGCAAGCGCCCAGGTTCGCGCCTGCGGGCCTGCCCACACGGGCGCACTGACGATGGGCTTCTGGCAGAACAAGAACGGCCAGAGCCTGATCAAGACGGCGAGCGGCTCGGGGGTGTGCTCGCTCACCGCGACGCTGCGGGCCTACGTTCCCTTCGCCGACCTGAGCCCCACGGCCACGTGCACCCAGGTGGCGTCGTACGTGAACAACGTGATCAAGGTCGCGAACGCAAGCGGTGCGTCGATGAACGCGATGCTCAAGGCCCAGATGCTGGCGACCACGCTCGACGTGTGGCACACGCCGCTGCGGGGAGCCAGGCCGATGTCGGCGGCACGACCTGGTACGCCAACGTGAAGGCGACCCAGGAGATGGCGAAGAACACCTTCGATACCATCAACAACAACAAGGCCTGGGCCTGCTGAGTTTGCGCCGCCCGTGACGCACTGTCCCGTCACGACCGCCGGGGTCCCCCGCGGACCCCGGCGGTCGGCGCGCGCGGGAGGCGACCCGTCGCTAGCCTCATCCGGATGCACCGCTCCGTCGTCGTTCGCCGTGTCGTTCGCGTTGCCCTCGTCGGTGTCGTCGGTGTCGTCGTCGGGGTCGCGGGCCGGGCCGGGCCGGTCGACGCGGCCGAGCCACCCACACCGGGCTCGCTGCTGCGTACGTTCCTGGCCGCGACGGCGACCGCGGTGGCCGTCGACGGCGGGTACATGGTGACGGTCGCCGATCCCCGAGCGGGCATCGCGTTCACCGACCGGCCCGCGCGCCGCGCGTTCCGGTTCGATCCCGTGCGCGCGGTGTCACGCTGGGCGCAGCGCTACGGCGACGACCCGCCCAACGTGGCCCTCGCCGGGGTGACCGCCGACGGCGTCGCCGTGGCCCGGGTGGCGACGGTGGCCTCGGCCGAGGTGGTGGACCCCCGGCGTCTGCGGTTCTCCCTGCGGCTGCTCGACGACCCGCCCGGCCGGAGCATCCCGGCCGACCTCGCCGACGTGACCGTCTTCGTCGACGAGCCCGGTACCGCCGCCGTGGGTGATCCCGAGCGCGCCACCGGTCGGTGGCTGGTGACGCTGAACGCACCAGACGCGACGGCGCGCCGGGGTTCGGACCGCGCGCGCCGCACCTTCGACCTGTCTCTCGCCCGACCCGGCGTCGGCGTCGGGTTCACCGAGCAGCCCGAGCGCCGCTGGGTGCGCATCGACCCGGCGCGGGTCCCCGCTGCGTGGCCCACCGTCTTCGGTGACGACCCGCCCAACGCGGTGCTCTCCGGGGTGGCCCCCGGTGGGCGGGAGGTCGCGGTGCCGGTGACGGTGCTCGGAGCCCGGGCCGAGGGCGACGGGCTCGGGTTCACCGTCCGCGCCATTGGCCGCGGCGCGCGCGACGCGGTTCCCCCGGTGCTGCGCGACGCCGTGCTGTCGGTCGACGAGGCCCTCAGCGTGACCGACATGGACTCGCCGTGCTCGGTCTGACGCGCGGCCTGACCGCGGCCTGACCGCGGCCTCGACAGGAGCCGGCCTAGGCGGGGGGTAAGAAGCGCGCGCCCACCGGACCGGGCGGGGTGTAGCCCTCGGGGAGCAGCACCGTGCCCGCGGTGGTCCGGTAGTACACCTGCCAGTGGTAGTAGCCGTCGTAGGCGCGGGGATCGGCGAGCAGGTTCTGGGCGTAGGCCTTCACCGAGCTCACGTAGCCGCGGTCGTGGTTGTAGGCGAAGATCGCGCGGTCCATGTCGGCCGGGCCGCCCGCGGCCTTGAGGTAGCGCGCCGCGGCGTTGATCGCGTCACGATCGTCGTTCACGTCGCCGCCGTTGCCGTAGGCCGCCCAGGTGCTCGGGATGAACTGCATCGGACCCTGCGCGCCGGCGGTGCTGTTGCCGTGGATGCGACCCATGCGCGTCTCCAGGAAGTGGATCGCGGCGAGGTAGGCCCACGAGATGCCGGTCGCGGCCTCGGCTTCGGCGTAGTAGCCGCGCAGCGCGGCGGCCGGCTCGGGTGTCAGCACGTCCCAGTCAGGGAGCGAGACCTGGGGTGGGGTGAGAGCCGAGAGCGCACCGCTTGCGTCGAGATTGGCCTGCACCCACGGGGCCACGTCGGCCTGGAGCGCCCCGAGCACCGCGGGGAGCCAGTCGGCGTGGTTGCTGAGTTGGCGGTAGGCGAGCTGCTGCTCCCAGCCGAGCACGCGCAGGCGCTCGGGGTCGCGGTCCTCAGCCCGGATGGCCCGCTCGACCCGCACCAGCGTGGCCGTGGTCGCCTCGGCGCCGGCCGGGGGCACGATCTGCTCGGGGCTGGTGACCACCGTGGTGGTCGTGGTCGAGGGTGCGGGTGCGACGGCTCCCGCCTGCGCGCCGGGTTCGGCGTCGTCGCCACTGGTCGCCCACAGCACGGCACCGCCCCCGAGCACGACCACAGCCAGCGTGGCGCCGATCAGGGCCCGCCGCCGGCGCCGCCGAACCCGCCGCAGCGACACCCCGGAGGCAGAAGAGGCGCGAGAGGTCGGTGAGGCGGAAGACGTCGGGGCGGCGGAAGAGGTGGGACCGGCCACCCCGGCAGTCTGACACCCCCGATCCGACATGCGTATCTCACCGTTGGTTATCCGGGAGGAACGACGGTGAGATACGCACGTCGCGGGGGCGGGGTCGGGGGTGGGGTGGCGGGGATAGCCTCACTCGATGCGGAGAAGCGTGGTCGGGGTTGCGGTGGTGGTGGGGCTCGCGCTCGGGGGGAGCGTGGGTGGGGCCGGGTCGGCGGGGGCGGATGCGGCGGGGACCTACCCGGTCGGGGTGACCGAGCGCACGGTGGTGGACCGGTCGCGGATCACCGCGGCCAACGGGGAGTGCGCCGAGATCGCCACCCGCACCCTGCCCACGAAGATCTTCTACCCGGCGAGTGCCGTACCCGACACGCCGAGCCCCGAGCCCCCTGCGGCGAGCGGCGACGGCCCGTTCCCGCTCATCGTGTTCGCCCACGGCTACCGCGCCCTGCCCGAGTACTACGCCAGCCTGCTCACACACTGGGCCGCGGCCGGCTACGTGGTCGCCGCGCCGACGTTCCCGCTGAGCAGCGGCCGGTCGCCGTGCGGCGCGATCGTGGGCGACGTGGTCGAGCAGCCCGCCGACATGAGCGCGGTAATCGACGACATGCTCGTGGCAACCAAGCGTCCCGGGCTGCTGAAGGGGATGGTGGACCCCCGCGCCATCGGCGCCGCCGGCCACTCCAACGGCGGCATCACCACCTACGGCCTGGTGGCCAACACCGAGCGTCACGACCCGCGCGTGCGCGCCGCAGCGATCCTCGCCGGCACCCCGCAGCGGTACCCGACCGGCCGCTACGACTTCCGCATCGCGCCGCCTCTGCTCTTCGTGCACGGCACCGACGACGCGCTCGTTCCCTACGCGGGCGCGGAGAACGGGTTCAACGCCGCGCGTGGCCCCAAGGCCCTGCTCACCCTCGAGGGCGGTAACCACGGCTCGCCCGCCGGTGCGGTCGCTTACGCCGCCACCACCGACTTCTTCGACGCCTACCTCCGCGGCGACGCGGTCGCCAAGGCGCGCCTGCCCCAGGACCAGACCGAAGGTGCGAGCCGCATGGTGTTCGTCGCCAAGCCGGGCGCGCGCACCACGGTGTCCACGCTGCCTCGCGTCGTGCGCGACCTGAAGGCCACCGTCACCCCGGCCAAGAACCTCACCGACGGCCAGCAGGTCACGGTGGCGTGGAGCGGCTACACACCGGGCAAGGCGGTGAGCATCCTGCAGTGCAACGGGTCGAACCGCGACCTGTCCAACAGCACCGCGTGCGACTTCGCGAAGGCGAAGATCCTCCAGCCCAACCCCACGGGTGAGGGCAGCGTCACCATGACGGTCATCGCCGGGCCGGTAGGCAACGGCACGTGCGACGCCAAGCACCCGGGGTGCTTCATCGTCGTGGTCAACGAGAGCTCGGCCGACCCGGCCAACTCGGTGCTCGTCGACCTCGCGTTCGCGAAGTAGCCGGCTCGACTCCCGGCGAGACGCGTGGGCCCGTCGCGCGGCGGCGCCCGTCTGCCAGGATGGGCCCATGACGCGCATCGGCTACCAGATCCCCAATTTCACCTACCCCGGGGTCGGCCCCGACCGGCTGTTCCCGGTGGTCGCGGCCCAGGCCGCAGCGGCCGACCGGTCGGGCTTCGACACCGTGCTGGTGATGGACCACTTCTACCAGCTGCCGTTCCTCGGCCCGCCGAGCAACTACATGCTCGAGTGCTACACGCTGCTGTCGTCGCTTGCGCAGCACACCCAGCAGGTGCGTCTCGGCGCGCTGGTCACCGGCAACACCTACCGCAACCCCGCGCTGCTGGCCAAGACCGTCACCACCCTCGACGTCGTGTCGGGCGGACGGGCCCAGCTCGGCATCGGTGCGGGATGGTTCGAGCACGAGCACCAGGCGTTCGGCTACGAGTTCGGCACGTTCACCGATCGGTTCGAGAGGCTCGAGGAGTCGCTCCAGATCGTGCTGCCCATGCTGCGCGGCGAGCGGCCCACGCTCTCGGGCAAGCACTACTCGGCGACCGACGTCATCAACGAGCCCCCGGCGGTGTCGCGCATCCCGGTGATGATCGGTGGCAGCGGCGAGACCAAGACCCTGCGCATGGTCGCCCAGTACGCCGACGAGGGGAACCTCACCTGCGGCCTCGACGAGGTGCCCCGCAAGCTCGACGCCCTCGCCGCGCACTGCGAGCGCCTCGGGCGCGACCGGGCCACGGTCACCATGAGCAAGCAGGTCCAGTGCGTGATCGGCGAGACCTACGACGCCGCCTTCGCCGACGCCAAGGCCTTCCTCGGCACGCTCGGCATCGACTACGACGCCGCCGACGCCGACACCCAGGCCATGTACCTCTCGCTGGTCACCCTGGGCGGGCCCGACGAGATCGGCGTGGTGCTCGAGCAGGTGAAGGCCCTGGGAATCGACGGCGTGACCCTGGCCCTGCCGGCCAACGGCCACCACCCCGAGAACGTCGAGCTGCTGGGCTCGGTGGCCACCCGGGTGTTCGGCCCGGCCTGAGGTGCCACGGGCCATTCATGCGATGGCCATTACCGGTAATTGATATCCGGTATCTACTATCTTGTGTAGGTCGGCCGCATCGGGCGGCCCGGACCCACGGGGGATGGCGTGAGCGCAGACGTGGTCAAGAACCTCACCGACCCAGCGGTGCTGTTCTTCTTCCTGGGCCTGGTGATCGGGCTGATCCGCTCGAACCTCGAGATCCCGCCCCAGATCGCCAAGTTCCTCTCCCTCTACCTGCTCATGGCGCTGGGCTTCAAGGGCGGTCAGGCCCTGGCCGACGCCGGCCTCTCCGGCGACGCGGCCAAGGTCATCGGGGCGGCGATCGTGCTGGCGCTGGCGATCCCGGCGGTCTGGTTCGTGGTGCTGCGCCGGCGCATCAACGCGTTCGACGCCGCCGCGATCGCCGCGACCTACGGGTCGGTGAGCGCGGTGACCTTCGTGACCGCGTCGGAGTTCGTAGCCTCCCGCGGCGACGCGGCCGGCGGCTACCTCACCGTGGCGCTGGTGCTCATGGAGTCGCCCGCGATCATCATGGCCGTCCTCCTCGCGACCTGGGTGCGCTCCCGCCTCGGCACCGAGGCTGCCGTAGCCGACGCACGCGAGTCGATGCGAGTGAGTCGTAGCCTCGCCGCCACCGATGCGGGCAGGCTGGTGCCCGAGGCCGCGCACGCCGCGGGTCACCCCGGCCCCGAGGAGACCGGCGAAGACCACTCGGGCACACCGTTGTCGATCAAGGAGGTGCTGCGCGAGGCCTTCACCGACGGCGCACACCTGCTGCTCATCGGCTCCATGATCATCGGCGCGGCGAGCGGCGACCACGGCGGCGAGGCGATGGCACCGTTCACCGCCGACATTTTCAAGGGCCTGCTCGCCTTCTTCCTCCTCGAGATGGGTCTGCTCGTCGCCCGCCAGCTGCGCGAGGTGCGCGACGTCGGGCCATTCCTCATCGGGTTCGGGATGGTGGTGCCATTCGTCAATGCCACTGCGGCACTCGCCATCGGCACGATGCTCGGCCTCTCGGTCGGTGACCTCACGCTGCTCGCGGTGCTCGCGGCCAGCGGCAGCTACATCGTCGTCCCCGCCGTGGTGCGTTACGCGATACCCGAGGCCCGGCCCAGCCGCTACTTCACGCTGGCCCTCGCGGTGACCTTCCCCATCAACGTCGCGATCGGTATCCCCCTCTACTACGCCGCGGCCACCGCGCTCGTCGGCTGAGCCCCGCCATGACCGCGAGCGACCCGACACCGGGCGCGCCCACCGGGGTGTGCATCGTGGGCACCGCCCGCCGCACCTGGCGCAACGGTGCCGCACCCGAGCCGCTGGCCATGTGGGAGGAGATGGTGCGCGCCGCGGCCACCGACGTGGGTGCCCGCATCGACGTCGTGGGCGCGCTCGACCACATAGCCGTGGTGCACTGCCTGTCGTGGGAGTACGACGGCCCCGCGGGGCGCCTCGCCGATTGCCTCGGTCGCAGCGACGTCGCGCGCTCCACCTCGATCCTGGCCGGCACCTCGCCCCAGCGCCTTATCGATCAGCTCGCCGACGCCATGACCCGCGGCGAGATCGGGGCGGCCGTGGTGGTGGGCGCCGAGGCCGAGGCCACCCGGCGCCGCTTCGTCACGGCCGGCGAGGAGCCACCGTGGTCGCACCGCAGCCCCGACC
>JBJSXO010000395.1:0-2291 GCA_046086425.1 Actinomycetota bacterium
TACTTCTCGTTGCTGGCCTGCGGCCGGGAGGCACCCTCGACCACGTCGCCCTTGCGGAGCGCGAACCGGCGGACCTGCGAGGCCGACACGTAGACGTCACTCGGTCCGGCGAGGAAGCCCGTGGTGCGCAGGAACCCGTACCCCTCGTCGCGCAGCTCGAGCAGGCCGCGCACCTCGACGGGCTCGCCCGCCGGCTCCAGGCCCGGGCGCATCTCGCCCTCACCGGGGCGACCCCGGCCCCGGCCGCGACGGCGACGACGGGATCCCCCGTCACCGATGAGGTTGCGGTCGTCGTCGTCATCGGACTCGAAGGGCACGACCTCCGGGCCCTCACCGCCCCCTGCGGCAGCCGGGGTGGGCACCACCTCGCGCTCGCGCGCGGGGAGGTCGGCGGTTCCGGTGGCGCCGGCCGCGGGACGCGGGGTGCGCCGGGGCCGCGGCGCGATCTCCTGCTCCGGCTCACCCGGTGCCGCGATCGCGTCCTCCTCGGCGGCGAGGGCCTCGATCGCCCCGGCCCCGGAGGCTCGGGCCGAGCGCACGGTGCGCGGCCGACCGCCGCCCCCGTCCGGGGCTTCCTCGACGGCGGAGTCGCCAGAGGCGTCGGCGTCCCCGGAGGTGGCGGCGAGGATGGCCGTCACGAGGTCGGCCTTACGCATGCGGGTCGGGGCCTTCACCCCCACGGCACCCGCGATCGCGTGCAGCTCGTCGCGGTCCTTCGCCTCGAGCATCGAACGGTCGAGCTCAGTGGTGCTCATCCCTTGCTCCTGATCTGCTCCTGGCCGGAGCGCGTGTCGGGCCGCAGTGCTCCGGCGACGGCCGGGACCGGGCTGCGGATGCGGCGAGGATTCGGGGGCACACCCGCCGGCGAGGAGATGCCGAGAGCGAGCGTCCGGCCCCGACCCGGGACCCGCGTGCCGCACGGGGCGGCAAGATCACCGCAGTGTAGGCCATCGACCGACGGTTCGGCACGCCGGGCGCCGCCGGCGTGCGCGAGCCGGTCGTGGGGGCGCCCGTACTCAGGCGACGAGACGCGCCATGAGGTCGTGGGCCACGACCACCGGTCGGTCGGCGACCGCGGACTCGGTGTAGCGACCGCCGGCGGCGGCGACCGTCGAGTCGAACAGCAGGTACGGGACCGGGTCCGCGGTGTGGGTCATCCGCGCGCACGGGGTGGCGTGGTCGGGCAGGAGCAGGAGCCGGAACGGCTCGTCGGCGAGCGCGTCGACGAGCGGCCCGATGATCTCCGCGTCCCACCGCTCGAGCTCGGCCACCTTCTGGGCGACCTTGTTCTGGTGCCCGGCCTCGTCGGTGGCCTCGACGTGGAGCAGGAAGAAGTCCCGGTCGGCCAGCGACGCCAGGCAGGCCGCGAGCTGTCCCGCGTAGTCGTTGTCGAAGCCCGCCGTCGCGCCGGGGACGTCGACGACGTCGATCCCGGTGAGCACGCCGAGGCCGCGCACGAGGTCGACCGCCGAGCTGAGACGGCCCTCCACCCCGAACCGGTCGGCAAAGCGCGGCATGACCGGCGCCACGCCCTGGCCCCAGAGCCAGATCTGGGTCGCGACGGAGCCCACTGCGCGCGCCGCGTCGCCCACGACGGGCCGGGACTGGTCCATCAGAGCCCGGAGCTTCGGCGCGGCCGCACCGGTGGGCCACACCGCGGGCTGACCCGTGAGATCGTGAGGCGGCACGCACTCGGCGTCGGCCCAGTCGGCCGGGGCGACGCACAGATGGCGGTACTCGACGCCGGGGTGGAAGCGCACGCCGTCACGTCCGCCGCCGAGCGCGTGGTCGAGCGCCGCCACGATCGGGTGGCTCTGCGCGCTCGTGATGTGGCCGGCGGCGAAGTCGACCATCGTGCCCTCGTCGTCGACGGTGACGAGATTGCAGCGAAACGCCACCTCGTCGGGCGCGAGCGCCACGCCCATCGCCGCAGCCTCGATCGGCGCGCGGCCGGTGTGGTACCGCGCAGGGTCGTAGCCCAGGATCGCCATGTTGCCCACGTCGCTGCCCGGCGGGAGCCCGGGCGGGATCACCGCAGCCCGCCCGACCTCGGACCGTGCGGCAACGGCGGTGAGGTTCGGCATGGCCGCGACGTCGAGCGGCGTCCGCCCGCCGAGCTCGGCGTTGGGCTCGTCGGCACACCCGTCCGGCACGAGCACCACGTACTTCATGGAGCCATCGTAGGGGCCGATCCCGACCGCGCCGGCCGCCTCCGGCGGCGCGGGCTCAGCGCATCCACACGGCGCGGGCAGCACCGTCCGGATCGCAAGCGATCCGGCACTCGGCGTCGA
>JBJSXO010000396.1:0-2088 GCA_046086425.1 Actinomycetota bacterium
GCGCCGGCAAGACCACGACGGTCGAGATCCTCGAGGGCTACCGCAGCGCCGATGCCGGCGTGGTCCGGGTCCTCGGGCTCGATCCCGTGCGGGACGGCACGCGGCTGCGCCCCCGGATCGGCGTCATGCTCCAGGAAGGCGGGCTGTACCCCGGCCTGCGGCCACCCGAGGTGCTCCGGCTCTTTGCGGCCTACTACGACGAGCCCGAGGACCCCGAGACCCTGCTCGGCGTGGTCGGGCTGCGCGAGGCCTCCCGCACGATGGTGCGCCGACTGTCCGGTGGGCAACGTCAGCGCCTGTCGCTGGCCCTTGCGCTCGTGGGCCGGCCCGAGGTGGTGTTCCTCGACGAGCCGACCGCCGGGATGGACCCTCACGCGCGCGCCACCACCTGGCGGCTCATCCGCGACCTCGCCGAGCGCGGGGTGACGGTGATGCTCACCACCCACGCGATGGACGAGGCCGAGCACCTCTGCGACCGGGTCGCGATCGTCGACCACGGCCGGATCGTGGCGGAAGGAGCGCCCGCCGATCTCACCCGCGCAACCGCGCGTGATGAGGTCGAGGTCGTCGGCGAGCCCGGACTCGTCGTCGCCGACCTGGCCCGCGCCCTGGGTTTGGATGCCGGTCGGGTTCGGGAGACCCGTCCCGGCCAGTACGTCGTGGCCGCCGCCGGGACGCCGGGTCTCGTCGCCGACCTGGCTGCGTGGATGCGTGACGGCGGGCACCGCATCGACGAGCTGCGCACCGGTCGGCGGTCCCTCGAAGAGGTCTTCCTCCGTCTCACCTCCGAGACCACGACCGAGGGCACGACCGACGTGCGCGCCGATGCCGAGGAGGTTGCGTGAGCGCCTCCCGGGCCGTGGTCGCGCAGACGCGCGCCGAGCTCGCCCTGACGCTGCGGCGGGGGGAGAGCCTGCTCGTGTCGTTCGCGATCCCGATCGGGATCCTGGTCTTCTTCTCGAAAGTCGGAACGGTCACCACCAGCTACGACGACCCGGTCGACTTCCTGGTCCCCGGAGTCCTCGCGCTGGCCGTGATGTCCACGGCGATGGTCAGCCTCGCCATCGCTACCGGGTACGAGCGGCGCTACGGCGTGCTGAAGCGGCTCGGCTCCACCCCGCTGTCGCGCGGGGGCTTGCTCGCGGCCAAGACTGCGAATGTGCTCGCCATCGAGGTGATCCAGGTAGTTGCGATCACCGGCACGGGCGTCGCGCTCGGCTGGCGGGCGACGGGGGGTGTGGTGCTCGCGGCGCTGTTCCTGCTGCTCGGCACGATCGCCTTCGCCGGGATCGGCCTGCTCATGGCGGGCACCCTGCGCGCCGAAGCGACCTTGGCGATGGCCAACGGCTTGTTCCTGGTGCTGCTGTTCCTCGGCGGGATGGCCTACCCGCTCGACAAGTTGCCCCGCCTGCTCGAGGAGCTGGCCAAGGTGCTGCCGGCGGCCGCGCTGTCCGAGAGCGTGCGGGGCGCGGTGACCCCCGGGGTCGGCATCCCCGCGTGGAGCGTGATCGTCCTCGCCCTCTGGGCCGTGGGCGCCCCGCTGCTCGCGGCGCGGGTGTTCCGCTGGGAGGAGTGACCCGGCCGACCGGGCCGAGGTCGCGCTATCGCGCGGCCGGGACGGTGCGGCCGGCGACCGGGGCAATACCGTTGGACGGGTCGCCGGGAGACGGGTCTCCGGGGAGGATGCTGCGGATCTCCCGCTCGAGATCGGCGGCCGAGGTGATCCCGAACACCCGGGACACGATCGTCCCGCGCGCGTCGACGAAGAAGGTCTGGGGCACGCCACGCACGCCGTACGCCAGCGCCAGCGCCCCGCGCGGATCGCGCGCGAAGGCCCAGTCGGCGTCCCGGTCGCGCGCGAAGGCCCGGGCGTCCGCGGCGATGTCCCGGTACGAGACGCCGATGACCGCGAGCCCGTCCCGGGCGTGCCGGGCCCGGGCCGCCTTGAGCAACGGGAACTCCTTGCGGCAGGGATTGCACCACGACGCCCAGAAGTTCACGACGACCGGCTTCCCGGCGTAGTCGGCCAGCGCCACGGTGCCCCCGTCCAGCCCGGGCAGCACGAACTCGGGCGCGGCCGCCCCGACC
>JBJSXO010000397.1:0-2199 GCA_046086425.1 Actinomycetota bacterium
TACACCATCTTCGAGGGCACGTCGGAGATCCAGCGCCTCGTGATCGCCCGCAACATCTCGGGTGTGCACATCCGCTGATCGCGTCGGGTCAGTCGGCCCGCACGCCCCGCAGCCCGAACCACGCGAGCTCGGACACCCAGGCGGCGAGACGGTCGGGCTCGAGGGCCGCGCCGTCGGCGGTGAGCGCGTCCCGGCTGGTCGCCTCGGCGATGCCGACCACGGCGTGGGCGAGGACCCGCCGGTGTTCGGCGCTGCCCTCGATCTCGATGAGGAGGCTGATCACGTCGGACACGTCGTCGAGGATCGAGTCGACGACGACGGCGGCCTCGGCATCGTTGCGGGCGGCGGCGCCGAAGAGCACGCGGAAGGCCGCCTCGTTCTCGGTGACGAACCGGAAGTAGGCGGCGAAGCCGGCCTGGACCCGCGCCCGTCCGGTGGTGGCCTCGGCGGTGGCGGTCCCGAGGCGGGCGAGGAGCTGTCCCCCCACGTCGTGGAGCACCTCGAGGAACATCGCCCGCTTCGACGTGAAGTGCTGATAGAGCACGGGCTTGGTGACCCCGGCGGCGCGCGCGATGTCGTCCATGGAGCTGGCGTGGAAGCCGCGGTCCGCGAAGACGCGGCACGCGATGTCGAGCAGCTGCCGGCGACGCTGGTCTGCGGGGAGCCGGAGCGTCACGCGGTGCTCAGACGCTCGACTTGAGGGGCATCTCGTACCGGTTCGTGATCCCGAAGTTGCTCGCCCACATGCCGTCGAGGCGGGTGATCTCGTCGCCGGTGAGTGGCAGGTCCGAGGCGGCCGCGTACTCGCGGACCTCGTCCACGTCGACACAGGTCGGCAGCACGGTGGTGAACGCCGGGTTGGCGAGGATGCCGGCGATGGCCGCCTGGCCCCGGGTGCGCCCCGTCTCCTCCCAGAGGAAAGCGAGGGTGTCGGCCTTGTCGAAGTTGTCGAGCATGTTCTCGCGCTTGCGGTGCGCCCGATGGTCGCCCGGCGAGAACACGGTGTCGCGGGTGATCTTGCCGGAGAGCGAGTCGGAGGCGTGGGGAACCCGGGAGATGAGGCCGACGCGGCCCTCGGCAACGTTGGGCTCGGCGGCGAAGGTCAGGCCCGGTTCTTGCTCGATGATGTTGAAGACCGTCTGCAACGACACGATGTTGCGATCCCGGATCGCAACGCACCCTTCCTCGACCCACCCGATGGCCGGGCCGAGCGCAACGCCGAGCTCGCGGATCTTTCCGGCCGTGCGCAGCCCCTCGAGCTCGGCCCACAGGTCGTCGGCGAGAATCGGCTCGATCCGCGTGTTGTGGAGCTGGTAGAGGTCGATGTGGTCGACACCGAGGCGGCGGAGCGACCCGTCGAGCTGGTTGCGGATCGACTCGGGCCGCCAGTCGTGTGGGCGTTCCGACTGGCCTGGGAACTTACGCTCGGCCTCGATGTCGTAGCCGCACTTCGTCGTGAGCACGATGTCGTCACGGTGGGCGGCGAGCACGTCGCGCAGCAGCTCCTCACCGAAGCCGCCGTCGCCGTACACGGGCGCCGTGTCGATGAAGTTGATTCCACAGTCCAAGGCGGCCCGGAGCATGCCCTGCTTGTCCTTGACGTGGCCCCACCAGTCGCTGGCGAGGGTCCAGACGCCGAATCCGATCTCGGAGACCTCGAACTCGGACCGGCCGAAGCGGCGGTAGCGCATGCCGAACCTCCCGGGACGCTCAGGGTTGGGCCTTGCACGCTAGATGGCCTCCGACCGGGGCGGCGAACCGCTTCGGGGCCGGGGCCGGGGCCGGGATCGAGCCGATCCGGAGCCTCAGTGGGCCCGGCCGCCCCGTTCCTCCCGTTCGGCAGCCCGGACCCCGTACCCGAACACGATGGGTGCGGGGAGCACCACGATCGCCACGACCAGACCGGCGACCACCACGTTGACGGTCCAGGCCGGGAAGTTGGTGGCGAGCCCCACGAAGAACACGACGATCGCGATCAGAAGTGCCGAGTACCCGACCCGCTTCCCGAGCTTCACGAGCCTCGCGATGCGTCGCCGCTGGTGCAGGACCGGGTCGTCACCGGACTCGGGGGTCGGACCGGGGGTGGGCGTCAATGGTCGTAGCGCAGACGGTCGGCGAGTGGGGCGTCCCACTCGAGGTCCCGGCGGCCCTCGAGCACGTCGAGGACCGCCAGGTAGTCACGGGTCGCGTCGACATCGT
>JBJSXO010000398.1:0-2048 GCA_046086425.1 Actinomycetota bacterium
TGTCGCCATCGTCGTAGGTGCCGGCGCAGTCGCTCGACGGGGTCGGGGTGTCGGGGTTCAGGCAGTTGATGCGGGAGGGGGAGAAGTCGTCGCTCACGCTGCCCTTGCCGTCGATCGTGACGCCGATGTCGAAGAGTTGAGGCGGTGGCGACGTCGGCGTGGGGGTCGGCGTGTCGGTCGGCGTCGGTGTCGTTGTCGGAGTGGCCGTCGGTGTTGGAGTGGCCGTCGGTGTCGGAGTGGCCGTCGGCGTCGGAGAAGGGGGCGGGGTGTCAGAAGTGAACGTCGCCACCACGCTCCGCGCCTGATCGAGAGTGACCGTGCACGTGCCCGTACCCGAGCAGCTCTCACCACTCCAGCCATCGAACGTCGAGCCGGAGGTGGCCGACGCCGAGAGCGTCACCGCGGTCCCATCGTCGAACGATTTCGAGCAGTCCGCGGAGCACGAGACTCCTGCGGGGCTCGACGTGACGCTTCCCCCGCCCGTTCCCTGCAAGTCCACCGAGAGGACGTAGGAGTACGGGAGGGTCACCGAGAGGCTCGAGGGGGCGGCGGAGTACCCGTTGATCGGCGCCCCGTTGCCGAGCGCCCCTCGCTGGTCCATGCCCCAGCACTTGATGTCGCCCGTCAGGAGCAGCGCGCAGGCGAAATAGCTGCCGGCGGTGACCTTCGACACCCCACTCGAGAGGCCGTACACGGCCTGCGGCGTCGCTGTACTGCCATTCAGGTCGTTCCCGTCCGTCGTCCCATCGCCAAGCGCCTCCGAACCGTTGAAACCCCAGCAGTACGCGCCACCGAGATCGTCCACGGCGCACGTGTCGACGCCCGACCCTGTCGCGATATCGGTGAAGACGTGTCCACCGACGACCTTGGACGGCGAGTGGACCGTGGACCCTGAAGCGACCGGAACCGACTGACCGGTGCCCACCGCGCCCCAGTAGTTGTCGCCCCAGCAGTAGGCGTCGCCAGCGCTCACCAGAGCGCAGAGGTGGTACGTGCCGGATTCGACCATCGTCGCTGTCGTGAGTGTCAGCACTGACACCGGCGACGAGGTATTCGTGCCAGAATCCGAGCCGCCATTGCCCAACCCGCCATCCCCGTCGTACCCCCAACAGGAGATGGACCCAGAGACGAGTGCGCAACCGTGGGCACCGTTCTGCGTCACATCGGATGCGCCGCTGAGGGTCGTGATTTCATCTGGGACCGAGGAATCGGTTCCGGGGAGCGACCCCCCGTTGCCGAGCGATCCGGAGTAATCGTCGCCCCAGCAGTAGACGCGGCCGTTGTCCGCGACCGCGCACACCGTCGCGGACCCAGTTGAGATGTCCGTGAACGTCCGCCCGGGCGGCATCGTGACCGCGACCGGGACCGAAGAATCCGTCAGCGGATTCCCATTACCGCGCTGCCCGTCGCCGTCGCGGCCCCAGCAGTAGGCGGCTCCGTTATCGGCGATCGCGCACGTCGTGTATGTGCCGGCGCTGATCCTCGTGAAGATGCGACCAGACGGCATCGTGACCTTCACGGGGGCGGGCTGGTCCGAACTGGAGCCATTGCCGAGGGCCCCGTAGGAGCCGTCGCCCCAGCAGTACGCGACGCCGCCTTCGGTGAGCGCGCACGCGTGGTACGAGCCGGCGTCGACCGAGGCCCACTTCGTCGCCACCGGGTCCGCTTCGGCGGGGGCCGCGGGCGCGACGTTCGTGACGACGGTGAGCGCGCCCGCGAGGAGCAGCACGGACGTCGAGGACGCGAGCCAGCGCGGCTGCCGCCGCAGGAGCCTCCTCATGTGTGCGCCTTCCCCTCGATCACCGGACCGCGGAAGTGTCGCCCGGCGCGGGGGCCACGCGCCCCGTCGGCGGTCACAAGCGCCCGGTGCTCTCGGTCACCGCGTCCGTTGTGACGCCCCCTCGTGCCCGCCTGTGACCCCCGTCACAGTTCGGAGCAACAGGGTAGCCCCGGCCCGCGAGCGTCCGCAACGCTCCTGCGTAGGAACGCGGTTAGGCACGCACAGGAGGGCACAGCCCGCCGTGCTTCAGGAGGGTAGATCGCGCTCC
>JBJSXO010000399.1:0-18386 GCA_046086425.1 Actinomycetota bacterium
CCTCGAGCGCGACGGCGCGATGCTGCGGCTCGAGCGTGAGATCGCACGGCTCCGTTCCGAGATCGAGCGGATCCACGCGTCGTCCTCGTGGCGGGTCGGCGCGGCCGTCATCCGGGTGGTGCGCGCGCCGATGACGCTCGCACGGCGGGTGACCCGGGGGAAGCGGTGACCGGTCGTCCGGTGACCGGTCGTCCGGTGTTCGGTGTCCCGTCGCGCGACCCGGTGCGCGACCCGGAGGGGCCGACTCCCCGGGCTCGGCTCGTCGCGTTCTACCTGCCCCAGTTCTATCCGATTCCCGAGAACGACCGGTGGTGGGGTCCGGGGTACACGGAGTGGACCGCCGTCGCCCGGTCGACGCCGCTGTTCCGCGGCCACCGCCAGCCCCGTGTCCCCGGGGACCTGGGGTTCTACGACCTGCGGCTGCCGGAGGCCCGCGTGGCCCAGGCCGACCTCGCCCGCCGCCACGGCATCGAAGGGTTCTGCTACTGGCACTACTGGTTCGGGGGTCGGCGACTGCTCGAGCGCCCCTTCGCGGAGGTGCTGGCCTCGGGAGAGCCTGACCTCCCGTTCTGCCTCGGCTGGGCCAACCAGGCGTGGACCGCGACCTGGCTGGGCAGCGGGACCGTGCTCCAGGACCAGCCCTACTCCGCCGAGGACGACGTCGCCCACGCCCGGTGGCTGGTCGACGCCTTTGCCGACCCGCGGTACCTGCGGGCCGACGGCCGGCCGGTGTTCCTCGTCTACCGGCCGATGGACCTGCCCGACCCGCGGCGCACGACCGACACGTGGCGCACCGAGGCCACGCGTGCCGGCCTGCCCGAGCCGCTCCTCGTCGGCATCGACGCGTTCGACATCGGGCGCGACTTCCGCACCGACGGGTTCGACGGGTCCCTGAGCTTCGCGCCCAACCTCGGTCTGCTCCCGCACATGCACCAGACGCCCGGCCTGGCCCGGCCCTGGCGGAAGGCGGCGCGCACCGTCCGCAACCTCCGCCTCGGGGTCTGGGACGCCACCCTGAAGGTGCACGACTACCGGTACGCGCTCGACCAGCTGCGGCGCCGACGCGCGGACTTCACCCACCCCTACATCCCGTCGGTGTTCGTCGGGTGGGACAACACGCCCCGGCGCGGCGAGGCGGGCCTCATCATGGTGAACGACGGCACCCGTCACTTCGAGTCGGCGTTGGCCGAACTCGTCGACGCCGCTGCCGCAAAGCCGTTCGACGAGCGCCTGATCTTCGTGAACGCGTGGAACGAGTGGGCCGAGGGGAACTACCTCGAACCCGACCTCGCGAACGGGCTCGAGAAGCTGGAGGCGGTCCGGCGGGTGGTGCACGCCGAGCCGGGGCCGAGCGGACCGGCCTCGCCGGTTCCCCGAGCCCGATGAGCGCTCCTCTCGCCGCCCGGGCATCAGGCCGGCGGATCGGGTGGAAGCCGTTCGCGTACGACGACGCGATCCCGAGCGTTCGTCTTCGCGCGCGGATGCCGAGCGATGCGCTCGCCCGGGCCGGGTTCCGAACCGGCATAGTCCCCCCGGACGGACGCGGTGACTACGACTGTGTGGTCTTCCAGAAGTGCTTCCACGAGCGCGACATCGAGCTGGCCGAGCGGCTGCGGGCGCGGGGTGTGAAGGTGATCCTCGATCTCTGCGACGATTACCTCTACAACCCCGATGGGGACCCTCGGCTGGCCGAGCGCGCCGATCGGGTCCGAAGGATGATCGCGACCGCCGACCTCGTGACGGTGTCGACCCCGGCGTTGGCGTCCGTCGTCCCCGGCCGGACGGTGGTGGTCGACGACGGGCTCGAGGTGCCGAGTCTGGGGGTGACCGGACGGTTGACCCGGTTCCGGGCGCGCCACTTGCGTGGCCGCCGGCCGAGGACGCGCCTGGTGTGGTTCGGGAGCAGCGGATCGGACAAGCCGGAGTTCGGACTGATCGACCTCGGTCGGGTGATGCCGGCACTCGAGGAGGTGAACCGGACCCGTCCGGTCGACCTCACGGTGATCAGCGACTCGCGTGAGCGGTTCGACGAGCACGTCGGTGGATCGGCGCTGCCGTCACGGTTCGTGCCGTGGCGCGCGGGGACGTTCGCCCGGACCTTCGTGCGCCACGACATCTGCATCCTGCCGATCACGCCCAACCCCTATACCGTCTGCAAGACCAGCAATCGCCTGCGCACCGCGCTCGGCTTGGGGGTTCCCGTCGTGACGAGCTCGATCCCGAGCTATGAGGAGTTCGCCGACTGGGTGCTGTTCGAGGACTGGGAGGCGAGCATTGCGGCCTACGCCGAGCATCCCGACCTCGCCCTCCGCCACGTCGAGGGCGCGCGTGAGCACATCACCCGGACCTACACGCCCGCTCGGCTGGTCGAGCAATGGTGCGCAGCGATCGACGCCGCCTTCGAATGAGCCCCGCCACCATGGAAGGAGCGCCGTGCGACCGGTGAGCGAACTCTACGACCGGCACCGAGGAGAGGACATCTACGTCGTGGGCTCCGGCGCGAGCATGCGCGTGTTCCCGATCGAGTTCCTCGCCGACAAGGTGACCATCGGCCTCAACATGGCGTGGAAGGACGCCCCGGTCCGGTACGCCATCACCATCGGTCCGAACCTGAACGTGCCGGAGTTCGTCACCGGAGCGGCGCCCCACCCGGAGATCACCTGGATCACCAAGGTCGACAAGGCGCGCGCCGTGCTGACGCCGGAGCAGTTCGCCCACGCCGACCGGCACTTCTACCGCTTCGAGTCCGACGGGCGGCCGAACTCCCAGCCGCTGGAGGAGCCGACCGACAGCGGGCGGATCCTCGACTGGGTGCGCCGCCCGACCGGCAACTTCCTGTACCAGTGGTCGTCCATCTCGCAGACGGCGGTGAACCTCGCCGCCAACCTCGGTGCCGCCAACGTGATCCTGGTCGGCTGCGACAACTGCGCGCTCCTGGACAACCATCATGCGCACGAGCAGCACACGAAGTGGCTCGGCGCGGAGCCCGACCGCCGGTACGCCCAGTACTACGAAGGCCTGGCCGAGGTGCGCAGTGCGCTCCGGGAGCGGGGAGTCAACGTGCTGAGTGCGTCGCCCTTCCTGAAGCTCGACGCCCCGGAAGCGGATTTCGCGCGCCTGTGCGACGAACTCGAGCGCCCGGCCTTGCTGCGCGGCGAGGACATCTCGGACCGTGACCACCCGAGTCGGTTCCTCGGGGCCGCCGGGCCGGGCCCGCGCCGGTCGCGCCGCCTCGGGCGCGCGGTACGGGACCGGTGGCGGTCGAGGCGACCCGGCACCGGTCGGGTGGATCCCGGTGGGCCCACCGGAGCGTGACCTGCGATCGCCGGGAGGGCGGCGGCCCTGGGTAACCTCGGCCCGTGGACGAGGTGCTGGCGGTCATCCCTGCGCGCTACGGCAGCGAGCGCTTCCCGGGGAAGCCCCTTGCGCAAATCGACGGGGTCCCGATGGTCGTGCGGGTCCTGCGCAACGCCCAAGACGCACGATCGGTCACGCGGGTCGTCGTGGCAACCGACGACGAGCGCATCGCCGAGACCGTGCGTGCAGCCGGCGGCGAGGCGGAGATGACGTCGTCGGACCTCGCGTCGGGGAGCGACCGGGTGTGGGCCGTCGCCGCGACGAGCCCGGCGGCCATCGTCGTCAACATCCAGGGTGACGAGCCCCTCCTCGCCGGAGGGGTCGTCGACGCCCTCGTCGACCGGATGAGGAGCAGGACGGACTGCGACATCGCGACGCCGGTCGTCCGGTCGAGCAGCGCCGAGGCGACCGGGCCCGACGTCGTGACGGTGGCCCGGTCCGAGGACGGCACCGCGCACTACTTCTCGCGTGCGCTGATCCCGCACGGGGCCGACGCGGTATGGCGCCATATCGGCGTCTACGCGTACCGGCGGGCCGCCCTCGAGCGATACGTGGGTGCACCGATCGGGTACCTGGAGTCCAGCGAGAAGCTCGAGCAGCTGCGCGCACTGTCGATCGGTCTGCGGATCGCCGCCGTCGAAGTGGACGCGACGACCCACGCCGTCGACCGGGCCGAGGACGTCGCCGTCGTCGAGCGCCTGCTCGCCTCCGGCCGGGAGGCCGCGGTGCCCCGACCATGACTGCGGCGGATCCTCGCTTCCTCCTCTTCTCCGGACCCTGCGTCGCCGAGTCGCTCGATCTCTGCCTCGAGGTCGCCGACGTGCTGGTAGGGCTCGCAGCGCACCGTCCCGAGCTCGACGTGGTGTTCAAGGCGTCCTTCGACAAGGCGAACCGCACGTCGATCGGCTCGTTCCGCGGCCACGGACTCGACGAGGGGCTCGCCGTGCTCGCCGAGGTGAAGCGGCGCACGGGGCTCCCGGTGGTCACCGACATCCACGAGTCGTCCCAGGTCGCCGCGGTTGCCGAGGTCGCCGACTACCTCCAGGTACCGGCCTTCCTCTGTCGTCAGACGGACCTGCTCCTCGCCGCTGCTGCGACCGGCCGGCCGGTGTTCGTGAAGAAGGGCCAGTTCCTCGACCCGCGCAACGCGGAGAACATCACGGCCAAGCTCCGGGCGGGTGGCTGCACCGATGTGCTGCTCGGCGAGCGCGGCACCACGTTCGGATACGGGGATCTGGTCGTTGACTTCCGATCGCTCGTCATCATGCGCGAGCCCGGGGTTCGTGTGATCTACGACGCGACCCACTCGGTCCAGCAGCCGGGCGCGCTCGGTGGTCAGTCGGGGGGCCTGCGCGAGTTCATCGTGCCGCTGGCGCGCGCGGCAGTCGCCGTCGGTTGCGATGGCGTGTTCTTCGAGGTCCATCCCGAGCCGGCGCACGCGCTGTCCGACGGTCCCAACGCCCTGCCGCTGGACGAGCTCCCCGCAGTGATCGACCGACTGCTCGCGATCCGGGCCGCGGCGACCTGAGCGCGCCGGCAGTGAACCAGCCGACGGGTGCCGCGGCGCCGATGCCCAACTTCTTCGTGATCGGGGCCAACCGGGCGGGGACCACCTCCCTGCACCACTACCTCAGCCAGCACCCGCAGGTGTACATGAGCCCGGTGAAGGAGCCCAACTACTTCAATCCGGAGGCGGGCCGCGAGCATCCCCTGTGGCCCAATCGGGCGACCCCGGCGATGACGCTCGAGGAGTACCAGGCGCTCTTTGCCGGCGTGACCGGGGAGACGGCGATCGGTGAGTCGTCGACCGTGTACCTGACGATCCTGGGCGCGCCGGAGCGCATTCGCGTCGCGGTTCCCGACGCCCGGCTCGTGGCGTTGCTGCGCAACCCGATCGACCGGGCGTTCTCGGACTACTCGCTGCATCGCTCGTGGGGCACCGAGAGCCTCTCGTTCGCCGACGCAGTGACGGCCGAGCTGGACCACGACGGTCCGGTGGCCGGCCGGATGCGCGGATACGTGCGGACGGGCTTCTACGGCCAGAGTCTCACGCGGTATCTCGAGGTGTTCGAGCGGGCGCAACTGCGCGTCTACCTGTACGAGGACCTGATGAGCGACCCCGACGCCCTGCTGCGCGATCTCTTCGGGTTCCTCGACGTCGATCTGTCGACGAAGGTGGACACGACTGCTCGACACAATGCCTCTCAATTCGAGGCGAAGCACGAAGCGCTTGCGCGCGTCACCCGTGTCGGCGCATTGCGTTCGGCGACGCACCGCTTCGTCCCGAGACGTGCACGGGTGAAGGCCCGTGAGTTCCTCCGGCGCACGAACAGCGTGGTGCCCGGGTTCCCGGACGACATCCGCCGCCGGCTCGTGGAGGTCTACTGCGACGACATCGCGCTCACGCAGACCATCGTCGGTCGCGACCTGTCGGGCTGGCTGCGCTGATGCCCGGGGCGAGCGCGTCCGGCGTGGGCGTTCCCCCGTCGGCCCCGGCGGTCTCGCCGGCGGTGCGCGCCTTGGCCTTCTACCTGCCGCAGTTCCATCCGATCCCGGAGAACGACCGGTGGTGGGGACCGGGATTCACCGAGTGGCGCAACGTGGTTCGGGCCCGACCGCTCTTCCGTGGGCACGAGCAGCCCCAGATCCCGGCCGACCTCGGGTTCTACGACCTCCGGGTTCCCGAGACGCGTGAAGCCCAGGCCGCACTGGCTCGCGCGCACGGCGTCGCGGGGTTCGTCTACTACCACTACTGGTTCCGGGGCCGGCGACTGCTCGACCGCCCGTTCGGCGAGGTGCTGGACTCCGGGCGACCCGACTTCCCCTTCGCTCTCTGCTGGGCCAACGAGCCGTGGACCCGGGCCTGGGACGGACTCACCGAGGAGGTCCTGGTCGCGCAGGAGTACTCCGATGACGATGATCGCGCGCACATTCGGCACCTGCTCCCGGCGTTCGCCGACCCGCGCTACGTGCGGGTGGACGGGCGCCCGCTGTTCCTCGTCTACAAGGCGGGTCGGCTGCCCGACGCCGCGCGCACGACCGAGCGATGGCGGGAGGAGGCGGCGCGTGCGGGACTCGGCGACCTCTACCTCTGCCGGGTGGAGCACGACCGCGAGGCGGGCGATCCGACGGCACTCGGCTTCGACGCCGCGGTGGACTTCCAGCCGGACTTCATCAACCTGGGTCCGGCGCTGCGCCGCAGCCTGCTTGCGCGCGCGGTCCGGCGTCTGCACCTGACGAACCAGGCCTACCGGCGCCACCGGGTGTTCGACTACGAGCGGGTCGTCGAGCGCATGCAGGCGCGTCGCGCGGTCCCGTACAAGCGTTTTCCCTGCGTGACGCCGGGCTGGGACAACACGCCTCGCCGGCGGCGCCAGGGGATCGTCCTGCGGGACTCCAGCCCCGAGGCGTTCGAGCAGTGGCTGCGCAGCACCGTCGAGGCCTTCGTCCCCTTCGGTCCGGGCGAGGACCTGGTGTTCCTCAACGCCTGGAACGAGTGGGCCGAGGGCAACCACCTCGAGCCCTGCCTGCGCTGGGGGCACGGGTACCTCGAAGCGACCCGCCGAGCGCTTACGGGCGGCTGACTCCCGAGGTCTGCGATACTGCTCGGATGCCTCCGCAGCGCCGATCGAGGCCCGACGACGCGGGCACCGACCAGGTCCCCGTCGTCGGCCCGGATCCCGCGCGGCCGCGACGCGCCCGCCGCCCGGCCGACCCGGGCGACGGGTCCGCAGAGGCTCCGAGCCGTTTTGAGGCTCCGGCCGCCCCGACGCCGCCCGCCCGCCCACCGGAGGCCCGGCGCCCACCGGAGCCGGCGGCGCGCGGTCCCGAGCCCGCGGAGCGCCCGCCCACCCCGCCGCGTGAGACGAAGGCGCCCACGGTCGACGCGCGCGCCGTGGCGGAGGCCGCCCGGGAGCTGGATCGTCTCGCCGAGGAGCGCGAGCTGGCGCTCTCGGTGCTGGCCGAGGCCCGCAAGGCCGAGCTCGAGGAGGCGGGCGAGCGCGCCCGCCGCACGATCGAGAAGGCCGTGGCGAAGCTGGTCGAGGCGATCCAGGTCTCCGCCGAAGAGGCCCGGGGCGACATTCTCCAGTCCGCCGACATCGAGCGCAGGGGCCTCGCCCGCGCGGTCGTCGACCGGATCTCCTCGGTGGAGGAGACCCTGGCCGCCGCCGCGCAGGCCCAGAGCGTGGTGCTCGTGGAGGCCCTTGCCGGGGCCCGGGCGACCCTGGCGGAGGAGCTCGCCGGGGCCCGCACCGCGCTCGAGCGCGAGATCGTCGAGGCGCGGGCTGCGTTCGACCAGGTCGGCATGGCGCGCGCGCGCGAGCTCGAGCAGCGGGCCCAGGCCCACCTGCAGAACCTCGAGACGATCTCGGAGCGGGAGCGCAAGCAGATCTCCGAGGCGGCCGAGGCGGGAACCGCCGTGGTCGAGCAGCGCACGGCGAGCCTCGACGACGAGCTGGCCGACCGGGTCACCCAGATCCTCTCCGACCGCAGCGGCGCCCTGACCCGCCTCGTGCAGGCGATCGTCGGGACCACCACCCAGGTGGCGGCGCTGCGCGAGGAGACCGAGCGGACCGTCGCCGAGGCGACGCGGACGATGCGCCAGACGGTCGACGGGTACGTGGCCGAGGTGGCGGAGGCGGCGACCGCGAGCCGGGCCCGGGTCGAGGAGGCCGACGCGGCGCTGGCCGGTCGGCTGGACGAGCTGAGCGCCGAAGCCGAGATCGTGGTCTCCCGGGCGACGCAGGGGATGGCCGACACCGTGGCCGGTCATGTGAGCGAGGTCGAGACCGCCGTCGCCGAAGGTCGCGGGCGTTTCAGCGAGAGTCGCGCCGACCTCGAGCGGACCGTGGCCGGCGTGGTGCAGTCGGTGTCCAGTGCCGGGGCCGCGCAGGTCGCCGAGTTGCGGGCCGGGGCCGAGGCGCACCGCCTGGTCCTCGACGAGGCCGTGGGCCGCATGCAGGGCCTCGAGGGGGAGACCTCGGCCCGCGTCGCCGAGCTCGAGACGCGGGCCACTGCCGCAACCGAGGCGGCCGAGGCCCGGATGGCGGAGGGCCGCGCCGAGCTCGACCGCGCGGCCGAGCGCGCGGTGCAGTCGGTGGTCGGCGCCGGCGCGCACCACACGCAGGCGGTCGAGAACCGGGCGTCGCAGTTCCTCGCCGAGTTCGGGGCGCTCGCCGCAGCGCAGACGGCGGAGAGCCGTGCGGAGCGCGACCGCGCCGTCGAAGCGGCCGCACAGTCGCTCTCGGCGGGGGGATCCGCGCTGCTCGCCGAGCTCCAGGCCGAGGCGCTCGCTCACAGCGCGGCCCTCACCGGCGTTGCCGACGGAGTCGCCGACCAGGTGGCCGGTCGGCTGACCGAGCACCGAGCGGAGCTCGATCGCGCGGTCGCAGGAGCGGTGGAGTCGGTGGCCGAGGTGGGTGCCCAGCAGGCCCAGGTCGTCGAGACCCGGATGTCGGAGCGCGCGGCGGAGGTCCTTGCGGAGATCGGCACGGTGTCCGCCACCCAGATGACCGAGCTGGAGAACTTGGCGGCCGCGCAGCGGGAGCTGATCGAGGACGTGGTCGAGCGGATGCAGCGGCTCGAGCGCGAGGCCGTCGAGCGCGTCGCCGCCCTGGAGTCCCGCGCCACCGCCGTCGCCGAGGGGATCGAAGCCCGCCTTGCCGAGCGCCGCAGCGAGTTGGAGCGCATCGCGCAGGCCGCGGCCGAGTCGATCTCCGGTGTCGGCTCGTCGGTGCTCACCGGGCTCCAGACCGAGGCGCTCTCCCACCGTCAGCTGCTCGACGGCCTGGTCGAGCGGATGTCGGCGCTCGCCCAGGAGGCCGGCGCCCAGGTCGCCGAGCTGGAACGCAACGCAGCGGAGAGCGCCCAGAACGTGGCCGCCGCCGAGGAGCGGCTGCTGCGCGCGGTCGCAGCCAACAGCGGGCTCGTCGACCAGGCGGTGGCCAAGGGCCGCGGCGATGTCGCCGCCATCGAGGAGGCCTTGCGCGAGAGCGTGGTGCGGGCCCGAGCCGAGATCGAGGAGCTGGGTAGCGCGCTCCAGCAGGCCCTGGAGCAGAGCCAGGCCGACGCCGGCCGCTTCGAAGGTGAGAACCAGCGGCGGCTGGCGACGTGGCGCAGCGAGTTCGAGGCGCTGCGCACGGACATCGACGCCGGACTCGGCGAGACCGCCGCGGGGCTGCGGGCCGAGCTCGATGCGGCACTCCGAGCGGGGGTGGCTCGCTTCG
This sequence comes from Actinomycetota bacterium, assembly GCA_046086425.1. GTDB lineage: Bacteria > Actinomycetota > Acidimicrobiia > IMCC26256 > PALSA-555 > CAIUKV01. The sequence goes on from JBJSXO010000399.1 coordinate 9,585, forward strand.
AGTCGTGGTCGGGCCAGGCGGGCGAGGCCGAGGCCGCCCTGGCCCGGGCGCTGGCTGAGCACCGTGGCGAGCTCGACCGGGTGGCCCAGGAGGGCGCAGCCCGACTGGCCAGCCTGGCCCAGGCCCATCTCGAGCAGGAGAGCCGTGCCGTCGCCGAGCACCGCGAGGCCCTCGAGGCTGCGGTGGTCTCGGCCAACGCGGCCCTCGACGCCTGCTCGGTGCGGACCCGTGAGCTCGAGCAAGCCATCCAGGACGCCGCCACCGCGTCGTCGGGCCAGCTGTCCCGGGTCCTGGCGGAGCGCACGGCCGAGCTCGAAGCCGTCGGCCGCGAGCGGGGCGCCGACCTCGAGCGCCTCGGCACCGTGATCAACGAGGAGACGCGCCAGGTCGGCGAGGACCGCAAGGCCGAGTTGCGGGCGATGGCCGCCGCCATGGAGGAGCAGGTCAGCGCCGCGCTCGCCCAGGCGCGGGAGACCGATGGCCGTCTCGGGCTCCGGCTGAACGAGCTGGAGCGGATGCTCGAGGTGGCCCGCGGCGAGTTCGACGCCATGGTGGCTGCGCAACGCAACGAGCTGACCACCATGATCGGCCGGAGCACCGCCGAGTTCGACGACCAGCTCGCGCGACGGGCGGAGGCGCTCGAGCGCGCGGTCTCCGAGCGCATCGGGTCGATCGAGCGGTTGGTCGACGACGCACGGCGTGAGCTCGTGGCGGCGCGGGCGGTCCAGGCCGACGAGCTGCGGCAGGCGGCCCGGGCCGGCGGTGCCGACCTCGAGCAGTTCGTCGACCGGGTGCGGGAGGTCGAGACCGCGGTGGCGCAGCGGCTCGGTGACCTCGAGCGGCGCGCAATGGAAAGCGGCGACGCGCTCGAGGACCTGCTGACGCGCATGGGTGAGCTCGCCCAGGCCACCTCGGGTCTGGGCCGGGCGGCCGGGGGGAACCCGCCCGGTGCACGCGGGCGCAACCCGGGACCCCGCGACGCGCCGCGTCGGCAGTGACCCGCGGGTGGTGATCTCCGGGCCGTGACCCGGCCGCTCAGGGCCGGCCGAGGGCCCCGCGGTAGAACTCGATCATCCGGTCTACGACGGCGTCGAGCGTGAAGTCGGCGACGAAGCGGGCGTGAGCCACGCGCGCTCGGGCGCCCGACGCCGCCGGATCGCCGAGAGCGGTCACGACCGCGGCGGCCAGGCACAACGCGTCGTCGGCCGGTACCAGGATCGCCGACCGGTCGTCCACGACCTCCCGTAGTGGGGGGACGTCGCTGACGACGACGGGGCATTCGAGCGCCATGGCCTCGAGCAGCGCGCCACCGAGTCCTTCGCGCCGGCTCGGGAGCACGAACAGGTCGGCGGCGTTCAGCAGCTCGGCGACGTCGTCTCGCGCGCCGAGCAGGGTGAAGGCGTCTGTACGCGCGGTGCCGGTGAGTTGCCGCTCGAGCGCAGCCGTGGCGTTGCCGGGTTGCCCGGCGACGAAGAACCGCGCGTTCGGGACCTGGTCGACCACGTGGGGGAGGGCGTCGATCAGCACGTCGAGGCCCTTCTGCCGCTCCTGACGCGCGAGGGTGAGCACCACGGGTGCTTCGGGGGGGACTCCGAGCGCGGCTCGGGCGCGCGCACGTCGTTCGGGGTCGCGTCGACCCAGGACTCGGGGGTCGCGACCGCGCGGGATCACGCGAATCCGCTCCCGTGGGTAGCGGAGGCGGGCGGACATCACCTCGGCGACGTGGAACGAGATCGCGTGCAGCTGCGTGGTCAGGCGAGCGGTGGCGGCGTCGGCGAGCTGGGCGCCGAACAGTTTCAGGTTGCGGCCGGCGAGCTCGGCGCGGTGCGCAGGACCGTACGCGTCGTTGGCGAGCGTCGACACCACCGGGGCGCCCGCCAAGCGGGCACCGATCCGGCCGGCCAGGTCGGCTTCGAACAACGTGGTGTGCACGAGGTCGGGCCGGCGCTGGCGCACGATCGTGCGCACCTGGTGCCACCAGGTGCGGCGAGTGCCCGTGAGCACGGTCAGGGACGCGCCGGAACTCCGGACCCGATCCTCGAGCCCCGGACGGTCGCGCAGCGCGACGATGTCGAGCGCGACGCCGCGTTCGAGGAGGTGGGGCGCCATTGCGGCGAGGGACGTCTCGGCACCACCGCGGGCGAGGCTGTCGATCACGTGGAGGACCCGCAGACCGGGCTCCCCGTGGCCGCATGGAGACGTCATCTCCGGCGCATGGTACCGAGCGGCCGCCCGGCGACGTCGCGGCCGGCATGGTGGCCGGTACGCTCCCCCGATGCTTCGCCGGTCTTGCGCGCTGTGCCGGAGCATCGCCTGATCCATGGGCGTGCGTACCGCAGTTGCCTTCGCGGTCTCCGGAGTCGCGGTGCTCGCGGTCGGCGCGGCGCTTCGCGCGCTGGCCCGGAGGTGGCGGTGGCAGTGGCCCCGCCGCTCCGGCGGCGTGGCGCTGGTCGTGGTCGTCCCGATCGGGCTCGTCGCCGCCCCGGCCGTGTCCGCCCGCGCCCTCTCGGTGGTTGCCGGGGCGCTCGCGCTTGCGGCGTTCGGGTTCGTGCGGGACCGGTACCGGGTCCCGCCGGCCGTCGTCCCGGTGGTCATGGTGGCCGTGGCGGCGGCGGTCACCACGAGTGGGCTGCGCTTCCCGCTCGGCGGGGTCCCGGTGGTCGACGTCGGGTGGACGGTGCTGTGGCTCGCGTTGGTGACGACCGCAGTGGCGGGATCGGGCAACGCCGACGGGCAACTGCCCAGCCTGACCGCGGCGTCGGCCGTGGGCATGGTGTTCCTCGCCGGCTTCGCCCGGCAACCCGCCACGACGCTGTTCGGGGCGCTGCTCGGTGGCCTGGTGGCGTTCTTGGCGTACAACCTCCGTCCTGCGTCGCTCCACATGGGGCGCGCGGGCGGGCTGTTCGCGGGCTTCCTGATCGCCGCCGGCGCGCTCTGGGTCGATCCGTCGATCGCCAACCCGGATGCGCTCGTCGTCACCGTCCTCCTCGTCGGGGTGGCCCTGCTCGACGCCGTGGTCGTGGTGGCCAGCCGGCTGCGCCACCGGCGCCGGGTGACCGTGCGCGTGCGCGACCACCTCGCTCACCGGCTGGTCGCGGCGGGCCTGCGGCCGTCACGGGCCATCACGCTGCTGGCGACCATCCAGCTCGTGCTGTCGTCGGTCGCCGTGTTCGTCGGCCGGGGGGTGCTGTCGCTCGCCGTCGGGAGCCTGGTGGCCGCAGTGCTGCTCGTCGCCCTCGCCGCCGCGTCGATGCGGGCGCGGATGAGCGACGAGCCCCCCGGGTTCCCCGGCTGGGTCTGGGCGGCCGGCCTGGCGCTCGTCGGGTTCACGGTCCTCGCCGCGATCCCCGCCGTGGCTGCGGCGTTCGCGAGCCGCACCGACATGGTCACCGCGCGCGACAAGGCGACCCTGGCGGTCCAGGCCGCTCGCGACGGCGACTCCCAGCGGGCGACGGCCTTGTTCGCCGGGGCGGAGGCGGGGTTCGCAGCGGCCCACGACCGGCTCGGCAGCGTGGCGACCGTCCCGAGTCTCGTGGTTCCCGTCCTCGGCTCGAACGTGCACGCGACGCGCGAGCTCTCGCGTCTCGGCGTCGAGCTCTCCCAGGCGGGTCGCGACCTCGCCGAGGCGGTGCGCTCCGACGACCTCCGCTTCGTCGACGGGCGGGTGCCGCTCGAGCGCGTCGCGGCGGCGGCACCCCGGTTCGACCAGGCGGCGAAGTCGCTCCAGGCCGGCGAGGACGACCTCGCCGGCCTCTCCACGGCCTTCCTGGTCGGTCCGATCCGCGACGGCATCCGTGAGGTCCGGGACGACCTGGAGCGGACGTCGCGTGACGCGGCGCGGGCCTCGGCTTCTGCCCGGATCGCGCCGACGGTCCTGGGTCAGGGTCAGCCGCGCCGGTATCTCCTCCTCGTGCAGAACCCCGCAGAGCTGCGCGGCACCGGGGGCCTGATCGGCAACTGGGGCTTCCTCACCGCGACCGACGGCCGGCTGCGCCTGGAGACGCTCGAGCGCGTGCAGTCGCTCAACACCCTGGGCACACCCCGGGATCGCGTGCTGCGGGCACCGCAGGACTATGTCGATCGTTACGAGCGGTTCGATCCTGTCCGCACGCTCCAAAACGCCAACATCTCCCCGGACTTCCCGACCGTCTCGTCGGTCGTGGCGGACGTGCTCGGCCAGTCCGGGGCGCGGGTCGACGGCGTGCTCGCGGTCGACCCGCTCGGGCTCGCCGCGCTGATGGAGCTCACCGGCCCGGTCAAGGTCGCGGGGTGGCCGACGCCGATCAACGCCGACAACGTCGTCGACGTGACGCTGCGTGACGCGTACGCCGCGTTCGCACGCACACCCGACCGGGCCGACTTCCTCGGCGACGTGGCCCGGGAGTCCATCGACCGGGCGACCTCGGGCGACCTCGGGTCGCTGGCCGCGTTGTCGAGGACGCTCGGGGAGGCGGCGCGCCAGGGGCACATCCAGCTCTGGCTGGCCCAACCGGGTGAGCAGGCCGTCGTCGACGAGATCGGCCTCAGCGGGCGCGTCCCGAGCCCGCGAGGCGACTCGCTCCTCGTGAGCAACACCAACGCGGGAGGCAACAAGCTCGACTACTACCTCCGGCGGGCGATCGACTACTCGGTCACGGTCACGCCCTCGGCCGACCGGCGCACGGCGCGGGCCGAGGGGACGATCGGCGTGCGGCTGGACAACACGGTGCCGGCCTCGGGCGTCCCGCAGATCGCGGCCGGTCCGTACGAGGGCCTGACCGAACGGTTCGTGTACGGCCAGAACCACTCGTACACCTCCGTCTACACGCCGCTGCTGATGACCGCGGTCCGGGCCGACGGCCGTCCCGGCGGGGTCGAGGGCGACGAGGAGCTGGGTCGAAACGTGTACTCCGCGTATATGGACGCGTTCGCCCAGAAGGGGGTCGATCTCTCCGTCGACGTCGCCGGCACCGTGAAGCTCCGGAAGGGGTGGTACGAGCTCACCCTGATCCGCCAGCCCACCCTGCGACCGGACACCGTGACGGTGCGGATCGCCGCCCCCGACGGCTACGAGGTGCTCGAGGCCCGGGGCCTCGAGGTGGTCGACGGGGTCGCGACCGGCGTGGTCGACCTCGACCAGACCCGCGGGCTGCGGGTGCGCATCGCCCCGAAGGGGGGCGGGACCCTGCTCGAGCGCCTCGAGAGCGGAGTCTGACGGGGGCGCCCCGGGTCTCGGGCCCGGGCTGGACGGGTCGTGGCCCCGTGTGTGACAGTGGTCTCGGCGGTGCTCCCGCCGGGTGGCGCAGGGAATCGTGCCGGGAATCACGCCGGAAGTCGTCGGAATTCCGGTGTGGGGCCCGCGGTAGCGCTAGCCTGACCGCGAATGCACGGGGCGGTGTCCCGGGCCGGAACGATGATCGGAGAAACGGTGCGGAAAGTATCCGCTTCACTTGTGGCCGTCGCCGTGGCGGCACTGACCTTCGTCGTGCTGGCGCTTCCCGCGTCCGCCCAGTTGACCTACCCCCCCGACGTCACGACGACCACGACTCAGGCCGCGGCCGACCAAGGCAAGCTGGCGTTCACCGGTTCGGACTCGACGCCGCTGGTGATCGTGGCCATCGTGGCCCTCACGCTGGGTGCCGTGCTCGTGGTCGCCGCCCGTCGGCGCGGGACGGTTCGGGCCACCCGGGCCTGAGACCTGCGGCGTACGTCGGGGGTCAGGACCCCCGGCCGGCGGACCTCCGCCACCGGCGACCACGGCTCTTGGTGCTGTCGCCCTCGGGGGTCCAGAACTCGACTTCCGCAGGCGGGACGACCTCGGCGGTCCACGCCGCCGCCGACGTCGCGCGCCCGGTGCCGTTCGTCGTGGCCACTGGCGTCGGGACTCCCTTGGCGCCGACGCCGACGAGGATGCCCGGGTCGGTGTCGTGCCTGGTCCGGTCGGGGCTCGACGCGGGCCGGGCGGACGCGACCGCAGCCGTGGGCCCGGCCGCGGCTGCGGTGGTGGCGCCGGGGGCCTGCCCGGCGAGCACGGCGTGTCGCTCCTCGTCTGCTCGGTCGGCCGGGGCCGTGCACCGGTGGGCTTCACCCCGAGCCCGGGCGAGGAACGCAACGGCCTCCCGGCGTGCGTCTTCTCGGATGCGGGCGGCGTCGCCGAGCGCGTCGTCACGCGCCCGGAGCAGTTCTGCGGCCACGTCTCGTCGTGCCTGCTCCCGCTCCGCCTGCACCTCGCGGCGCAGCCGCTCGGCCCCGAGCTCGGCCTCGGCGGTGCGGGCGCGGGATTCCGCCTCGGCGTAGCCGCGGGCCTGGGCGAGGATCCACCCCGCTTCGGCGTGCGCCTGCTCCATCGTGCGCTGCGCCTCGGCCACGGCGCCTGCCCGCTCACGTGCGGACTCCTCGCGGGCCTCGCGCAACGCCGCGACCCGGAGCGCGTTGGCGTCGGCGGCGGCTTCGGCCGTGATCACCCGCGCCTTCAGCCGGGCGCGGTCGAGGATCCGCTCGGCGCGGCGCTTGGGGCGCTTGTTGCTTGTGTTGCGCTTGTTATCTCGTCTTGCCATAGAGGTACAAGCGTAGACGAGTGGAGTATGTGGTGCCGCCCACCCGGCCTGGGGCCTACCCCTGCGGGCCCGGCAGCCGAGCCAGGAGGAGGTCGGCCAGCTCACGGACCGCACCGTGGCCTCCGGGGTGGGTGAGCACTGCGTCGGCCGCCGCGAGGGTGTCGGGGTGCGCGTCGGCGACCACGAGCCCGCATCCGGCCAGGCGCAGGCAGTCGAGGTCGTTCACGTCGTTGCCGACGAAGACCGTATGGGCGGCCGGGATCCCGACCGTGTCGAGCCAGGCCTGCATGGCGGGACCCTTGTCCTGGATTCCCTGCACGCACTCGATCTGCAGCTTGGTGCACCGGGCCGCCACCACGGGGTTGCGCTCCTTCGACATCACCACGAGGCGGAACCCGGCGTGGCGGAGCCGCTCGACCCCCAGGCCGTCGGACCGGTCGGCGACCACCGACTCGGTGCCGTCCTGGTGCGTGACGACCTTGTTGTCCGTGAGCACGCCGTCGAAGTCGAAGATCACGGCTTCGACCACGGCGGGGAGCATCGCGGCGAGGTCGTGGGGCATCCGTGTGGCAAGGGCGTCGGCCAGGGCCAGGTCGTCCTCACTGCGGATCTCGACCCGCAACCGGGCCGGCACCTCGACGAGCGCGACGCGCCCGAAGACGCAGTGGCCCGCCGCCCGCAACCCCGCGGTGCGCGTCGCGAGCACCGCCCCGGTCTCCTCGAACCGGGCCTCGCGCCCGGGCGGGGCGTCGCGGACGTGTCCGGGGTGGTCCACCGGCTCGGCGCCCCGTTCGCCGCGCCGCCACACGAGGGCGTGGGTGCGCCAGACGGTGAGCGCGCAGTCGGCTCCTCCGTCGGTGATCTCGGCGACGGCGCGCTCGATGTCGGACGATGCAGTGAACGGCGAGTTCCACCGCACCAGCACCGTGACGTCGGGTTCCGGATCTCCCCGTGCCGCCAGCGAGTCGACCGCGTGGAGCAGCACGGTCTCCGGAGCGTCGTCGGGTCCACCCGGGCGGTCGATGACCTCGGCCCCCGCGGCGCGTGCGACCGCGGCGATCTCGGCATCGTGGGTGCTCACGATCACTCGGTCGATGCCTTGCGCCACGGTGGCAGCCCGGATCGCGCGCGTGACGAGGGGAACGCCCCCGACGCGCGCACGGGCCGTGACGGTCCCGCCCGGTCCGGTGCCCGCAGGGATGACGACGAACGCCGTGGACCGGGGCACGACCGCCATTCTGCCCTCGTGGGCGCAGCGGCGACCATCATGGACCCATGCGGGTGCTGCTGCTGACCAAGGGCCTCGGCCCCGGAGGGGCCGAACGGCTCCTGGTGGAGCAGGCCCGGGCCCGAGCGCCCGAGGTGGAGTACCACGCCGCCTACCTGCTGCCCTGGAAGCAGCACCTCGTCGCCGACCTCGAAGGTCTCGGGGTCCCCACCCACTGCCTCGGGGTCCGGACCGAAGCCGACCTTCGGTGGCTGCGCCGACTCGCCCGGCTGCTGCGGGACCAGCAGTTCGACGTGCTGCACGCGCACTCCCCGGTGTCGGGGGCCCTGGCGCGCGTGCTGGTCCGCACCGTCTTCCCCACGGTCGGGTTCGTGTACACCGAGCACAACCGCTGGCCGTCGCACCACCGCGCGACACGTGCGCTCAACCGTGCGACCTTTTCCTTGTCCGACGCCGCGCTCGCAGTGTCGGGAGAGGTCGCCGACTCGATGACCCCCGCAGCACGGGCACGCACCGAGGTGGTCATCCACGGGATCGACCTCGAGGCCGTGCGGGTCCATCGCGGTGCGCGCGACGCCGTCCGTTCCGAGCTCGGGGTAGGTCCCGACGAGGTCCTCGCAGTGACCGTGGCCAACCTGCGGGCGAACAAGCGCTACCCGGACCTGCTCGCCGCGGCGCGGCGCGTGCTCGACGCCGGCGCCCCGGTGCGCTTCGTCGCCGCCGGCCAGGGACCGCTGGAGGACGAGATCCGGCGCGAGCACACCCGTCTCGATCTGGGCGACCGCTTCCGCCTCCTCGGCTACCGCGACGACGCCCCGCGCGTCATCGCGGCGGCCGACTTGTTCGTCCTGGCGTCGAGCCACGAGGGCCTCCCGGTGGCGGTGATGGAGGCGTTGGCGCTCGGGGTGCCGGTCGTGGCCACCGCGGTCGGGGGACTCTTCGAGGCGATCACCGACGGGGTCGACGGGCTCCTCGTGCCGCCCGAGGACCCCGAGGCGCTCGCCGCGGCCATCCTGCGGGCGGCCCAGCCCTCTCTCC
>JBJSXO010000400.1:0-2064 GCA_046086425.1 Actinomycetota bacterium
CGAGCGCGATCCGCCCTTCGAGCCGAGCCAGCGCAGCCCCGATGCAGAAGTGGGTGCCGTAGCCGAACGCCAGGTGACGGTCGATCTCGCGGCGCACGTCGAAGCGGTCGGGATCCGGGAAATGCCGTTCGTCGCGGTCGGCGCTCGCGTTGAGCAACGCCATCTTCGACCCGCGCGGGATCACCGTGCCGTGAAGCTCCACGTCGCGGGCCACCCAGCGCCCCTGGATCGGCGAAGGCGCCTCGAACCGCAACGTCTCCTCCACCGCGCTGGGCACGAGGCCCGGATCGGCGGCGAGGAGCGCCAGCTGGTCGGGATGCCGGGCGAGCTCGACCGCGGCGAAGCCCAGGAGACGCACCACGGTCTCCGAGCCGGCCACCGAGATCAGCCGGACGAACAGGGCGATCTCCTCTGCGGTGAGCGTGCGCCCGTGACCGTCGTCGTCGTCGATCTCGGAGTGCACGAGCGCCGAGATCAGGTCGTCCTCCGGCTCGGCCCGGCGCTGCTTCATCAGGTCCGGCAGCATCGAGAACACGGCCGAGTCGATCTCCCCACCCTCGGTGACGAGCCGCTCCTGCCCCAGCGCGACCGGATCGGCATCTTCGGCGATCGCCATCGAGGCGTCCACCTCCTCGCGGAATTCGGCCGCGTGCCCCTCGGGGAAGCCGACGAGCGCCAGGATCACCGTCGGCGGGATGAGCCCGGCGTACTGCGTGACGAAGTCGAAGTCGGGCTCGCCGACGAGCGGATCGAGCAGATCGGCGCAGATCCTCGTGATCCGGTCGGTCAGGCGGTCGATGGCTCGGGGCGTGAACGCACGGTTCACCAGCTTGCGCAGCCGCGTGTGCAGCGGCGGGTCCATCATGATCATCATCGGCAGGTTGAGCGGCTCGTCCTGGATCATCTCGAGGGTGATGCCGTGACCCGACCGGTAGGTGTCCGAGTCGAGCAGCCCCTCGAGCACGTCGTCGTAGCGACTCAGCGCGTAGAAGCCCAGCGTCTCGTTGTGGTACACGGGCGCTTCGTCGCGGAGCCGCTTCCAGATCGGGTACGGATCCGCGTCGATGGAGAAGTCGTACGGGTCGTAGTAGAGATCCGTCGTCGTCATGGCGCCCACGCTATTCCCGACGCGGCCTACGGGGCACGGCGACGCCCGAGGGTCCCGGCGTGCCGCTCAGGTGACGACGCCGGCGCTGCCGCCGTCGTAGCGCAGGTGGGCCCCGTTGAGGTGCCACGCCGGCTCGGACACCACGAAGGCGACGAACCGGCCCACGTCCTCCGGTCGCGGCACGCGACCGGTCGGGTTGCCCATCCGGCGCAGGATCTCCTGCTCGACCGCCGGTTCGTCGGGTGTGGCGCCCGCGCGCGTCAGCCGTTCCGTTGCGCTCTGGACGACCTCGGCGGTGGCGATCACCCCGGGGCTCACGCAGTTCACCGTGATCCCCGTCCCGGCCAGGTGCTTGGCCAGGCTCACGGTCAACGCCGGGAGCGCACCCTTGGCCGCGTAGTACTCGGGGATCCCGTCACCCGGTCGGGTCGCCCCCACCGTTGCGACGAAGACCACGCGCCCCCATCCGGCGGCGCGCATGTCGGGCAGGAACGCCTGGGTGACGCGCACCGCGCTCACCACGTTGCGGTCGTAGCTGTGATGCCAAGAGTCGGTGTCCGACTCCGGCCAGGTGCTGCCCTCGGGCACCCCGTAGTTGTTGACGACGATGTCGACCCGCGGCGTGGCCGCCCGCACCGCCTCCACGAGCGCCGCCGTGCCGGGCTCGGTGCGGATGTCCCCGACGACACCGACGGCTCGCCCACCCTGCGCCACGATCGACGCGACCGTCGGGTCCGGGTTCCCCGCCTCGTGCCCGTGCACGAGCACGGTCGCCCCCTCGGCGGCGAGGGCGTGCGCGACCCCCCCGCCGGTCCCCCGATGGGCGCCCGTGACCAGCGCCACCTTGCCGTCGAGTCCGAGGTCCACGCCGGACTTCTACACCAGATCTCCCAGGCGCACCGCCCGGGCACATCACCCGTGCGCACCCCCGGCGGGCCGGGCCCCGGGGACGGGTC
>JBJSXO010000401.1:0-18797 GCA_046086425.1 Actinomycetota bacterium
CGGGCGAGGTCGTCGTGCTCCACCGGGGCACCTGGCACTGGGGTCCCTACCCCCTCGGCGCCGAGCCGGTCCGCCTGCTCAACGTGCAGGCCCGGGGCTTCCTCGCCGACAACGCCCACGTCGACCTGCCCGCCGCGGTGGGAGCGGCGCTGGAGGTGGTGGTCCCGGGGCGCTGAGGGCCCTGGGGGGTGTCGCTGCGACCCCCCTGAGCGGGGTCTGTGAAGGGGGCGAGAGAATAGCGGTCCGGTGTGGACAGTGGTAGCAGCGCTGTGTCATACTCAGGTCCTGCTCGGAGGCGGGGGGCGCTGCGGGAACGCCGCAGCGCCTTCATTCGTTGAGCAGGCTGCCGAAGGTGCCTTCCCCCGGGCGCCGTTCCCACGCATCCCTGGAGGATCCCGTGGCCGTCAAGTTCCGACCCCAGACTTCCGAGACGGAGGACCTCGTCCGTCTCTACCTCGACGACGTCGGTCGTCATGACCTGCTGACCAAGGACGACGAGGTCCGCCTGGCCCAGGCCATCGAGGCCGGCGAGGCGGCCCGCAAGACCCTGGCCGGCCCCAAGTCCGCCCTCACCCGCACCGAGAAGCGGGAGCTCGAGCGCAACGTCCGCAAGGGCGACGCGGCCCGCCAGCAGTTCGTGGAGTCGAACCTGCGTCTGGTGGTCTCGATCGCCAAGAAGTACCAGTCGTCGGGCCTCCCGCTCCTCGACCTCGTTCAGGAGGGCAACCTCGGCCTCATGCACGCGGTGGAGAAGTTCGACTGGCGCAAGGGCTTCAAGTTCTCGACCTACGCCACCTGGTGGATCCGTCAGGCCATCAGCCGCGGGATCGCCAACACCGCTCGCACCATCCGGCTCCCGGTCCAGGCCGAGGACGAGTTGACCCGCCTCCGCCGTGCCTACACGGTGCTCGAGGAGCGGTTCGGCGCGTCGCCCACGGTCGAGGATCTCGGGGTCGAGGCGGACCTGTCGGCGTCGCGGGTGCGTGAGCTCATCCCGTTCCTCTCCGATCCGGTGGCGCTCGACGCGCCAGTGGGTGAGGACGGCGACACCGAGCTCGGCGACCTCGTGGGTGACCCCAACGCCGAGTCGCCGGTCGACGCCGCGATCCGGGCGTCGCTGCCGGCCGAGGTGGAGCGCATGTTCGCGTTGCTCGACGAGCGGGAACGCCGGGTGCTCAGCCTGCGCTACGGACTCGACAGGGGCGAGCCCCGCACGCCGGAGGAGGTCGGCCAGCTGGTCAACCTCAGCCGGGAGCGGATCCGTCAGATCGAGGCCCGGGCGCTGTCGCGGTTGCGTCACCCGTCGGCCGACGTCGGCGCCCGCGACCTGCTCGCCGGTTGACGCTCTGCTGACCGAGCCCGATCACGTCGGAGGCCCCGGCACCGCCGGGGCCTCGTCGCGTGCACGGGCGTCGGCGGCCCGGCCGGCGACGACGACCTCGCCGAGGAGCCGGCGGGCCGCGGGATCGAGCAGGGCGAGGTCGTCGGACACCACGACCATCCCCCCCGACGCGCCCACCGCGCGCGCCCAGCCCTCGGCCTGGTCCGGTGTGAGGTCGGTGGCGTGGGTGCGCAGCATCACGCAGTCGGGGTCGTTCACCCACAGCCGCCGGTGCAGGAACGCCCGGTCGGCGGTGGCCGACCACGCGTGGCGCAAGGCCGGCGCGGCGAACTCGTAGCCCGGCCAGGCGGTGTCGCGCTCGGCCACCTCCCAGGACGGCGCGATGTCGGGGCCGATGCGCATGGCGTCCACGACGCCGACGCACGCGCCGAGGGGCGCGCCACAGCCGAGGATGAAGCCGTCGTCCCCGAAGCCGCGCCGGAAGGCGTCGTAGCCGGCCCGGACGCGCTGGGCCGGGGTGGCGGTCGGGTCGGCGTAGGCGCCGGGCACGTTGGGGGAGAAGGTGAAGTCGAGCTTGGCGTAGTCGTAGCCGGCGTCCCGAACGGCACGGCCGAGGTCCTCGAGGTGGGCCCGGGTCTCGGACCGGGTGGGGTCGAGGCCGAGCACGAAGCCACCCCAGATGTCGTTGAACATCGAGACCACCGGCTCGCCGTCGTGGCCACGGGTGAGCAGCTCGGGCCGGGTTCGCACCACGCGCGCATCGGGCGCGGCGAGGAACGGCGCGAGCCACAGCCCCGGCGTGCAGCCCTCACCCCGGATGGCGTCGGCCAGGGCGTCGAGCGACGACGGGAACCGATCGTTGGGTTCGAGCCAGTCACCCACCGCGGACTGGTATCCGTCGTCGAGCTGGAACACGGTGAAGGGCCAGTCGCCGGCGCGAGCCAGGTTGGCCCGCAGCGTCGTCTCGTCGATCCGCTCGAAGTACTGGTACCAGGAGCACCAGCCGACGGTGAAGGGCGCCGAGGTCCGCGCCCCCTCCAGCGTGCCGACGTCGGTGGCCCACTCGGCGAGCAGTGTGGTGGGGGCGTCGCCGGTGCGCACCACGACCGGGTGCAGCGTCCACGGGTCGTCGGCCGGAACCCGGGCGCCGCCCAGCCACGCCTCGGTGCTCACCCGGATCCGGCCGTCGACGACGCGAGCGCGCACAGTGCCGTCGTGGCGGGAGCCGCCGAGGAAGCCGATCAGCAAGGGTGGCCCGCCGGCGAAGGTCAGCACGGTCACCATCTCGGAGCGCAACTCCCCTGGGGTGCACACCGCTGGATCGGCGTGGTGGATCGACCGTAGGAAGTCGAGGGTCGAGGCACGGGAGGCGTCGTCATCGGCTCCGAGGGTGCGCCATCCGGTGGGCGACCACGACTGCCACCCGTTGACGAACATCGGGACGGGAAGGTCGGCGCGGCCGAGGTCCCACTCGATACGCACGGTGTCGACTGCGGTGTCGGTGGGGACGTGCAGGGTCCAATCCCACCCGTCGGACCGGGGGACGAGCACGACGTGGGCTCCGTCGACCAACTGCCCGTCCCGGCGCACGTCCACGGGGGTTGCGGGGTCGGGCCGCCAGGACTCGGGTGTCAGCATGCATCACTCGGCAACGCGTCGGCGTTCCGGGCCGGAAGCCGTGGCGATCGGTCGGAAGGGAGCCCGTTCATCGTTCTGGACGCGCATCGTAGGACGCACACCCCCGTCACCGGTGCCCGCCGGGGCTGCACCCAGGCTGATCAGGACTTTCGGTGTCACCGGCCGTTGTGTCAGCCCAACGCGTAGACTTCGGGACTCACCACCTGCGCTCGTAGCTCAATGGACAGAGCATCTGACTACGGATCAGAAGGTTGGGGGTTCGAATCCCTCCGAGCGCGCTGACACCCGAATGACACGAGGCCTCGAAGCCCTCGTCATTGCCCCGACTCCGGGCGATCTTCTGACCTTCCGAAGGAGCCGGCGCCACGGGCGGACCCAGCAACAGCTCTCGGGTGTGACGGATCCGGTGACCCCCGATCCGGCCGCGCCGGCATTTGCCGCGGCCCCGCTCCCGCTGCTACGAAGTAGATCGTAGGTCCAATCTGACCTCGATCGACAGTCTCGACCTCCGTGCCCGGCGCCTTCACGGGACGGACCGCCCGTGGAGCCTCGCCCGTGTCGTCATAAGTCCGCATCCCGGCCCGTCGCCGGACTGCCGTCCACGTCGCGACTGCGATCGCCATGATCGCTGCGGCGGTTGCTCTGCCCGGTTCCCCGTTCGTGGCGTCGGCCGGGGCCACGTCGTGTGCGCCGACCACCACCACTGACGGGAGCTGGACCTACGTCGCCATCAAGGCCACTGGGACCTGCGACAAGGACCTGACGGCGAGCGGCGCGACGACATTCGATTACCTGGTGGTGGCCGGGGGTGGTGGCGGCGGTCGGCGTCACGGAGGCGGCGGCGGGGCCGGCGGTATGCGGTGGGGGAGCGGCGCATTCGGGTCGTCCAAGACGCTGTCGATCAGCGTGGGCGCTGGCGGCGCCGGCGCTCCGTACGCAGAAGGTCCCTTCGGCTCCGGGTCCGCCGGGAGCGACTCCTCGATGAGCTACACGAGCGCGTGCAACCCCGGTTCCTCGTCGACGATCACGGCGGTGGGCGGTGGGTCCGGCGGTTCGACCATGCTCGGCACCACCGGAACCGGCGCCCCCCTACTGGGCAACGCCGGCGTCACGTGGACCGTCTCGCCCCCGGTCTACACGAGCGGTGGCGGTGGCGGCGCCGGTGGCCCGGGCGGCGCGGGCATCATCACGAAAGGTGGCGACGGCGGTGCGGGTTCCGCATGGCTGCCGGGGGTGTTCACCCCGACGGTCGCCACCACCGGCCTCGGCCTGGACAACGCGCTCGTCTCCGCGGGCGACGTCTACTTCGCGGGTGGCGGTGGCGGTGGCGCCGACCAAGCCGGAGCCAGCACGGACCTGCCCGGCGGCGCCGGTGGCCTCGGCGGTGGTGGTGCCGGTGGTCAAGGCGGTGCCGACACCTCCATCGCCGCGGACCTGACGCCGGTCTTCGGAAAGGACGCGCTGGCCAACTCCGGCGGCGGTGGCGGCGGAGGAGGCCTCTACGACGTGACGGGGGTGACGAACGGCCTTGCGTCGAAGGGCGGCAACGGCGGTTCCGGCGTGGTGATCCTTCGCTACAACTCGACCGACACCCGGACGGCGCTGTGCGTCGTGCCGGAGAACCGGGCGATCCCCCCGGGGACGAGCCCGGCGCCCGACCCCAGCACGTACGCGTTCACGTACACGAACACGAGCGGCAACCCGATCGTGCCGACCGTCAGCGGCTCCCCGCCGGCGTGTGCCTCGATCTACGCGACGACCAACACCGCCGGCACCACCCACCCGATCTACTGCGCCCGAGGGTTCGATCCGGCGTACTTGTTCGACACCTCGTCGGCGGGCACCCTCGTCGTCGGCACCCCACCCGGCCCGATCACATTGGTGAGTCCGTCGAGTGGCCCAACCGGTGGCGGCACGTCGATCACGATCGACGGCTCCGGTTTCGTCAGCGGTGCGACCGTTCGGGTCGGGACGTCGGCGTGCACGAACGTCGTGTTCGTCGATTCCACGCGGATCACCTGTGACACGCCGGCCGGAACGACGGGTGTGGCAGATGTCACGGTCACGAACCCCGACACCTTGTCGGCGACCGCAACCGGGGCGTTCACCTACGTGGCGCCCGCGCCCACGGTGTCGGGGGTGCTGCCGACGAGTGGTCCGGTGGCGGGCGGGACGTCGGTGACGATCTCGGGCACGGGGTTCGTCGCGGGAGCGACGGTCACGATCGGTGGGGTGGCGTGCACCTCGGTGTCGGTGACGAACGCCACGACACTGACGTGCCGGACCGGGAAGCACGCGGCCGGTGTGGTGGATGTGGTGGTGACCGTGTCGAGCCAAGCCTCCACCGGCGGCACGGGGTTGTTCAGCTATGTGGCGCCACCGCCACCGCCGATGGGGTTGGTGTTGTCGGCGCTTCCGGGGCGGCAGGCGTCGTTGGTGTGGGCCGCGCCGGCGTCGGGGCCGACGCCGACGGGCTATCAGATCCGGTGAATGCCGGAGGGGTATCCGGTGAACATCGGTCCGGGAGGCAAGGTCGTCTACGCCGGTTCGGTGGGGACGTCGGTGACGGTGACGGGTCTGACCGGCGGTGAGAGCTACCGGTGTCATGCGCGCGCGTTACGGGCCGGACTACTACTCGTGGGCTGGTGACTACTACGAAGGTCCGCTGTCGGCGGCCTCGAACTCGGTGTGGATCGTGCGTACCACCGCCCCGGTGCCGGTTCAGGTCGCGGCATCCACGCCGCCGCAGCCGTCGGGACAATCGACGTCGGTGAGCTTCGTGGAGCCCGAGAACCGTTCGGGTGCTCCGGTGACGTCGTTCGACGTGCGGTGCGCCTCGGGCAATGGCGGAACGACCCGCACCGCCAGTGGGACGGCGTCGCCGGTGACGGTGAACGGCCTGTCCCAGGGTCGCACGTACCGGTGTGCGGTGCGGGCAGTGAACTCGGTCGGTGCGTCGGCGTGGTCGACGTCATCAGCCTCGATCGTGGTGCCCGCCGGACCACCCACCATCGTCGGGGTCACTGCGACGACGGGTACTGCGACGGTGAGCTTCACTGCCCCTGACGGCGGTCCGGCGCCGCGCAGCTATCGGTCGGAGTGCGGATCCAGTGACGGGGGCACGACCCGCACCGGTACTGCGTACTCCTCGCCGGTGATGGTCACGAGCCTCTCGAGAGGCAAGACGTACACATGCCGGGTGTGGGCGGTGTTCGACGGCTCGGTCCTCGGGCCGGCATCGGCCCCGTCGACCTCGTTCCGAGTCCCCTGAGCCGGGCGCGCCGACCGACGCGTCCGGTCGAAGTCTCGCCTTTCCGGGTGAGCCTCGGCGCGCGCTACGACGCAGCCGTGAGCGGCGGCACGCCAAAGTGCTCGAGGACGTCGGCGTAGGGCCAGTCGATCATCGACAGGTGATCACCGTTGGAGAAGTCGGTGCGCGTCGCGCGACCGCGTTCCATCGCCACCATCACCAACTCGACGTTGGCCGGGTCCTTGAGCGGCGCCTCGCCCGGCTCGTATCCGGGGAGGAGGATCCCGGTCTCGTGGATGATCACGCTGCCGAGGAACTCGAGCCAGTGGATGTCACTGTCGGTGACCATCAGCTTCATGGCACCGATGCAGATCTCGCCGATCGGCGTCGCGTCGTAGCCACCGATGACGTGCGCCATGTCGTGACCGAAGAGCGGGATCGACTGGGGACCGATGGTGAAGCCGTTGCGGTCGTAGAACGCGGCGAACTCCGCCCCGAGCGTCCCGGGTGCGGCCGATCGGACCGCGGCGTCGATCTCGGCGAACCGTGCGGCTGCCTCCGACTCGTCGGTCTGGGCCAGCGCGATCATTTCCGGTTCCATCATCTCGGGCGCCTTCGCCTCGAACCGGCGCATCCAGTCCGCGACTGCGGCCTCGGCACCCTTCGAGACGTAGTCCCGCACGATCGCCATACCGGGGCCGTCGCCGCCGAGCGCGTAGCAGTACTCCTCGACCCGCTGGGCGTGGGCTTCCTCGAGGGGATGACGGCACAGCTCGAGCAGCACCATGAGTTCGCGGGTGCGTCGCCGGAGCCGTTCGTCGGTGATCTGGGCTGCGGCCTCCTCGGCGGTGAGGGCCGCCTCCGGGGACAGGTCGGGATCGGGGAGTTGCCAGAGGTGCGTGGTGAGCGCACGCAGGATGGTCAGCTGCTCGTCGGTGGGTCCGTCGGTCCCACAGATGGCACCAAGACAGGCGCGGGTCACGAGGTCGGCGTCGGTTGCGGAGAGGTTCCTGGGCATGGGGAGACAACTTAGGGTACGGAGCGACCCGCCACGGGCCGTGCCGCGGCGCCCCCACCTCCGGTTAGGGTCCCGCGCCATGGCCGTCCCGGCGCGACCGATCGCCGCCGGTCTGGTCGAGTGGGCCACTCGGGCCCCGGACCGGATCGCCGTGCGCGACGACGACGGTGCCCTGACCTTCGCCGAGCTCGACGCCCTGGCGGGCACGGTGGCCCGGGAGCTGCACGAGGCCACCGCCGATGTCGGTGCGACGGGGGTGGTCCCCGTCCTCCTGGGGCACGACCGCTGGTCGGTGGCCACGCTGCACGGCGTGGTGCGCGCGGGCCGTGCGTTCGCGCCACTCGATGCCGACGCGCCCCCGGCCGCGCTCGAGGAGCTCTTCGAGCGTCTCGGCCGGCCGGCGTGTGCGGTCGTGGCGGGTCCGCCGGGACGCAATCGTCTCCCCGACCGCGTGACCGTCGTGGAGACCTCCCGGTGCCCGGCCGATCCGGTCGGGCCGGTCGGTGGGCCACCCCACGACCCGCTGCTGGTGGTGTTCACCTCGGGATCCTCGGGGCGCACGAAGGGTGTGGTCCACGACGCCGCGACGTTCGACGCCGTCCTCGCGGGCTTCGCCGAGCGGAGCCCGGTCGGGCCCGACGAGCACGTTGCGCACCTCCTGCCGGTGCACTGGATCGCCGGCCTGGTCCGCGCGTTGCTGCCCGGGCTCGGTTCGTCCATCGTCCTGACGTCGCCCACCGACCAGAGTGCCGACACCCTCGTCGCGCTCCTCGCGGCCGAGCGGATCACCGTGCTTCCCGCGGCTCCGTCGGTGCTGGCACGTCTTGCCTGGGCCGCGAGCGGGCACCGGCGCCTCGAGACGGTGAGGAGCGTGCGCACCTTCGGGGAAGCGCTCGACTGGTTGCACGTCGTCGCGATCCGCGGGTTGGTCGCGCCCGACGCGGTCATCACGACGGAGTACGGCGCGACGGAGTCGTGTTGGAGCGTCTTCGAGGGCACGGTGGGTCCCGATGTGCCGATCGGTGTCGGGACGGTTCCTCTCGGTCTTCCGCCGGTGGTCGACCGGGTCATGCTCGAACCGGTCGACGTCGGGCCCACCGGGCTGCACGAGGTCGTGGTACGCGGCCCCGTGGCCGTGGGTTATCTCGATGACCCGGCCGCGACTGCCGAGCGCTTCGGCGTCGATGCCGACGGCACACGCTGGTGGCGAAGCCGCGATCTGGTACGGGTCGCGCCCGACGGCACGATCCACCCGTCGGGCAGGCGCGACGACCTCGTGAAGGTCGGGGCCGTGTTCGTATCCACCGCCGACGTCGAGCGGGAGCTGGCGTCGGTGCCCGGTGTGGTCGAGGCCGCAGTCGTGCCCGTGCCCGGTGCGGAGCGCACCCGCCTGATCGCCCACGTGGAGGTGGACCCGGCGGCCGGGCTCACCTCCACCGGGTTGCGCGCGCAGATGCAGGAGCGCTTGGCGCCGGTGAGCGTCCCGGCGCTGATCGTGCGCCACGCGGCGATGCCCCGCACCGGCACCGGCAAGGTCGACCGGGCCCGGCTCGGCGACGCGCCGGTCGCGGCCTGGCGCGAGTTGCCGCCCCGGCCCGTGCGCTCCGCACTGGAGTTCCGTGTACTCGACCAGGTGCGCCGGATCGTCGGCATCGACGACGTCGGACCCGACGACGACCTCACGACCGTCGGCCTCGACTCCCTCGGGGTGGTGGAGCTGTGTGCGGCGATCGCCGAGCTCGGCCTCGGGACGCTCGACCCGGCCGACGTCGTCGCCGCCGGGTCGGTGGCGGAGATCTGCACCCGGTTCCGGGCCGTGACGACCACACCCCGTTCGACGGCGGTGCTCTGGAATGCCGACGGGGCGAACGTGCCGATCGTCGCGTTGCCTGGCGGTGGGGGGACGGCCGTCGGTCTGCTGCCATTGGCGGTCGCCCTCGGTCCGGAGCGCCCGCTCCTCGTGGTCGAGCCGCGTGGGCTCCATCGCCGGGGTCACCCCGACCGCACCGTCGCCCGCTTCGCCGCGCACGTCTGTGCCGAGATCGAGGCGCACCTCGGGCCGGACGACCCCCGGGTACTCGTCGGCTACTCGGCGAGCGGGCCGATCGCCTACGAGGCGGCCCGCCGCCAGCACGCGGCCGGGCGCCGGGTCCACGTCGTCCTGCTCGACACCGCACCGGGCCTGCGGGGCCTCGACGCCCCGGCCGGAGCACCGCCGACGGTGCGGTCGGCATCGGGGGCGACCCTTCCGGGCGCATTGGCGCGCTCGGTGCGGTACCGGGTGCGCCACCTCTCCCGGGTGCTCCGCCGATGGAGGGCGCAGCGCTTCCCCGGTCCGCCCCGCTTCGACGACGACCGCTATCGCGTGTTCCTGGAGATCATGATGCGGGCGGGCCGGAAGTACGTCCCGCCGTCCGTGGACTTCCCTGTGACGCTGCTGCAGATCGCGGACCACGA
Organism: Actinomycetota bacterium; assembly: GCA_046086425.1. Taxonomy (GTDB): domain Bacteria; phylum Actinomycetota; class Acidimicrobiia; order IMCC26256; family PALSA-555; genus CAIUKV01. Next base: position 9,706 of record JBJSXO010000401.1, read on the forward strand.
GTACGAGCCGCGATGCCGGGCGACGGTGGCCGATCTCACCGTGCACCGCGTCGGCGGCGACCACCGCACGATGATGGCGCCACCTCACATCGCCGAGATCGCAGCGATCGTCGCCGGGATCGCCGATGTGCACCTCCAGGGCCCGCCGCACGTACTTCGCTTGCGTTCACCGGGGTGACCCCGGACTCGATGGACGACACCGACGGTTCAGGAGCTGCGTCGCTCCATGGTCCGACGGAGGAAATCGGCGGTCCGCTCGTGTCGTGGTGCGGTGAAGATCTGCTCGGGTGGACCCTCCTCGAGGATCTCCCCCCGATGCAAGAAGCAGACCTTGTGCGCGACGTCACGCGCGAAGTCCATCTCGTGGGTTGCGAGGATCATCGTCATGCCTTCGTGGGCCAACTCGGTGACCATCTCCAGCACCTCCGCGACCAGCTCGGGGTCGAGCGCGCTCGTGATCTCGTCGAGGAGCAGCACCTTGGGTCGCATCGCCATGGCTCGCACGATCGCGACCCGCTGCTGTTGGCCACCCGAGAGGCGGTCGGGATACGCATCAGCCTTGTCGACCAGGCCGATGCGGGCCAGCAGGGTCCGGGCGCGCTCGTCGCACTCCGCCTTCGGGAGGCGGAGGACCTTGCGAGGGCCGAGGGTCACGTTGTCGAGCACCGACATGTGGGGGAAGAGGTTGTAGCTCTGGAACACGATGCCCACGTCGCGGCGCAGGCGGTTGAGCTTGATGTCGTCCTGGAGCACCGAACGCCCGTCGACCCGGATGGTTCCTGCGTCCATGGCCTCGAGGCCGTTGAGGCAGCGCAGCAGCGTGGACTTTCCCGATCCCGAGGCACCGATGAGGGCGACCACCTGGTGGGCTTCGACCTCGAGGTTCACCCCGTTGAGCACCGTCGTGTCGCCGAAGCGCTTCACGACCGCGCGCGCCTCCACGAGCGCCATCAGCCGCCTGCCGCTTGGAGCCGCTTCTGGTCACGAGCGACCAGGAAGTCGGCCAGCCGCGTCATCGGGATCGTGATCACGAGAAAGCAGATCCCGAGACCCGTCACCGACGAGAGGTTGAACGAGTTACCGGCGTAGATCCGGGCGACGTTGAACCCCTCGAGCACGCCGAGGACGTTGAGCAGTGCTGTGTCCTTCTGGAGCCCGATGAAGTCGTTCATCAGAGGTGGGATCACCCGTCGCACGGCCTGGGGCACGACGACGAAGCGCAGCGACTGCCCGCGCGACAGGCCCAGGCCGCGCGCCGCCGCGTCTTGACTCCAGTGCACGCTCTCGATGCCGGACCGGTAGACCTCGGCGACGTACGCGCCGTACACGAGCGTCAGCGCCAGGATGCCGAGGCACGCCAGCTGGTCGAGGTGGAAGGGTCCGATGTCGATCGACAGATCGGGGTTCGACACGACGGGAAGCGACGTGAGTGGCAGCCCGAACCCCACGAGGTAAATCGTGACGATCGCAGGGAGGCCCCGGAACACGTCGACGTAGGCCACCGCGAACCACCGCAGTGGCGCGGCGGCGCGGCCGGGCGCCCGTCGGGTGGTGGCGACGATCAGGCCCCAGACCAGCACCAGGACCTCGGCGATGACGAAGATCTGGATGTTCAGCCAGAAGCCCCGGACGACCTCCGGAAAGCTCTCCGTGATGTTCTGCCACGAGAAGAAGGTGTCCCCGACGTCCTGGAGGCCGCTCCAGGCCGACCAGATCGCGAGCACCGCCACCAGCGCGACACTGGTGGCGATCGCAGCGACCGCGATCCGCCGCGAGGAACGGGCCACCGCCTCGTCGGCCTCGTCGCCGTCGACGTCGACGACCCGGGTCTCGACGTGCCGTCCGTAGAAGAGGGCACCGACGGCCAGTGGGAGTGAGAGGCAGAAGACGCCGAGGAAGCCGTTGTCGCTCTGCTGGGACCGGAGGGCGGCCACCAACCCACCGACGATCGGAAACGCGAGTGCGGCGATGGCGATGGCGCGCGCCCGCTGCGGCGCCTCCCCGTAGTCGCGGCGCGTTGCGTCCCCCGTGCCGGTCACCGTCGCCCTGTCGTCGAGGTCGTGCCGGCCGATCCGATCCCGATCAGCCCCCGAGCACCGGGATCTTCGCCGGGTCCCCGCCGATGTTCTCCTCGGCGAGGCGACCGATCGTCCCGTCCTGCTTCAGCTCGGCGAGCGCCTGGTCGACCTGGGTGAGGATCGGTGAGCCCTTGGGCAGCACCGCCCCGTACTTCTCGCCGGTGAGGTACTGACCGACGACCTGGAACTTGCCCTTCGACGCGGCGGCCTGCTGGAGAACGATTGCGGTGTCGAGCATGACTGCGTCGACCTGCTTGGCCTGCAGGGCGGCGAAGGCTTGCGACGTCTCCTGGTAGACGCGCGGCTTCTTCTTCGGCTTGATGTTGTCCTTGAGGTAGGTCTGGGCCGTGGTCGCGGTCTGGACCCCCCACTGGATCTTCTTGGCGTTCTTGTCGGTGATCGTCGTCCCGGTCCGCACGAGCACGCCTTGGTCCGAGTCGAAATATGGCGTGGAGAACGCGACGACCTTCCCCCGGTCTTCGGTGATGGTGACCTGCGAGAACGCCAGGTCGAACCCTCGGGCCTTACCGGCGACGAGCGCGTCGAACGACACGTTGACGACCTCGACGCCGTCGTAGCCCAACTTCTTCGCGAGCTCTTTCGCCAGGTCGTACTCGAAGCCGCCGGTGATGCGGGACGGCGTGTTGCCGGTCCAGAACCCCGGCGCGGGAAGGTTCGTGCCGACCGTGAGCGGTCCCTTCGTTTGGGTCGCAACGGTTGCGCCGGCCGGGACGGCGAGCAGCGTCGCGGCGACCAGGACCGTCAAGGTGCCGAAGATCTTGCGCATGGTGCCTCCCCCGCGGTGCCATCTGTGCGTCACGTGACGCTATCGCGCCCAGGGCGAGTCGCCGACCACGCGCTGAAGCTGGTGAGCGATCCTGCCCGTGGGCGCTCCAGCCAGGGCCAGGGGTGGACCACGGCGAGATCGAGGGCCCGGGCCCGCCGTCGCCACCCGGGGACCGGCGCGAAGGTGGCGGCCAGTGGTCGTCCGGCGAGGACGGTGGCGGGATCGCCGAGGTGCACCTCCAGCGGGCGCTCCTCGCCGAGCTCGGCCAGCCGGTCGACGAGGAACACGAGCCGCTTCGCCGACAGGCGCAAGGCGCCCAGCAGGGGCCGGTCGAGGACGAACACCACCGGGAGGTGGGGATGCGCGCCGAGCGCGGGGTCGTCGTCGCCGAGCGACTCGGCGGTGAGCCACACGAGCTCCGGGGTGCCCCGGTGCTCGGGCCGCATGGGCCCGGCGGTGCCCTCTACGTCGGGGTCGTGACGCAGACGTGGATCGGCGGCAACGGCGACGAGGTCGGGGTCGTCGGGCCAGTCGCGGATCGGGCAGTCGTGCCGGTGCGGACATGCGGCACAGAGTCCGGGGGCGCGTCGCTGCACCTGGGCCTGGGAGAACCCGTAGGCGCGACCGGTGGCGGTGCCGACCGTCCACTGCCATCCCAGCCGGTTGGCGGCGCGGGAGCCGTCGAGGAGGTGGGTGAAGAAGTGCTGCTCGCCGGCGCGCCAGTCGGCACCGTGGCGCACCGACCACTGCGAGGCCAGCCACATGCGGGTCTGGTTGACCAGCCAGCCGTCGCGCTCGAGCTCGGCGAGGTTGTCTCCGATGCAGCGCATCGAACGATCCCACGGTCGGGGGTCCGCAGTCGCAGTGGTGGTGGCGACGTGTCGCAGCGGGTCGCCCGTCGCGGCACCGAGGCGCGCGTAGAGATGGCGCGCGTACTCCTGCCAGCGCAGCTCGTCGTGGAACTTCCGAAGGTCCTCGGCGGGTCCGACGACCTCGGCGTGGACGCGGGGGAGGGTGAGCAGGCCGTGGCGGATCCACGGGGACAGGCCGGAGGCACCGCGGCGCTCCGGCGGCCAGACCTCGTTGCGCCGGCGCGCGTATCCGGTGACGTCGAAGGCGGCGAGGGCCGCATCGGCTGCGGCTTGGGTGCCGACGAATCGCTCGGAGCGCTGTGGTCGGTCGGCGCAGAGGTCGGACAGGTGGTTGCTCACCCAGGTGACCTCGTGTCCGAGTTCGGGAAGGGGGAGCCGCGTGCCGGTCACGACCGCCGGATCCGGATCGGGCCTTTCGCGGTCGACGGATCGACCACCCGTCCGCCCTGGGTGATCACCACCCGGCCGTCGGCACACAAGCGGCGCGCCGCGGCGCGCGCCGGCTCCATCAGGGGACGCCACTCCTCGCCGCTCACGGCGCGTGCCGCTTCACTCGGGCAGATGGTCGCGCCCCGGGCCCGTGCGTCGAGCAACTGCTCGATCGCGGCCTCGAGCGCACGATCGACCGGTCGGACGCCCCGTTTCCGGCACGACGCAGAGCAGTACCGGACGTCGTCCCACGTGCGTGCCCACTGTCTGCGCCACTGCATCGTCCGTCCGCACACGGCGCAGGTCTTCGTTGCCGGCTCCGCCATGGCGACGACGGTACGGACCCGGGGTGGCGAGGGTGCTACGGCGCGGTTGCGAGAGGCGGTACGCCGAAGTGCTCGACGACATCGGCGTAGGGCCAGTCGATCATTGCCAGATGATCACCGTTGGAGAAGTCGAGGCGCGTCGCACGACCGCGCTCCATCGCCTGCGCCATCAACTCGCAGTTCGCGGGATCGAGCAAGGGGGGCTCGTTCGGAACGTAACCCGGGAAGCTGACGCCGGTCTCGTGGATCATCACGTTGGCGAGGAACTCCAGCCAATGGACGTCGCTGTCGGTGACCATCAGCTTCATCGCGCCGATGCAGATCTCGCCGATCGGGGTTGCGTCGTAGCCGCCGATGACGTGGGCCATGTCGTGACCGAACAGCGGAATCGATTGCGGCCCGATGGTGAAGCCGTTGCGGTCGTAGAACGAGATGAACTCGGCCCCCAGCGTGCCCGGCGGCGCGGATCGCAGTGCAGCGTCGATCTCGGCGAACCGCGCGGCGGCAACCGACTCCTCGGCCTGCGCGAGCGCAATCATCTCCGGTTCCATCATCTCCGGCGCTTTGGTGGCGAACCGGCGCATGTAGTCCTCGAATGCGGCGTCGGCTCCTTGCGAGACGTAGTCGCGCACGATCGCGATGCCCGGACCGTCACCGCCGAGCGCGTGGCAGTAGTCCTCCACGCGCTGGGCGTGGGCGTCCTCGAGGGGATGACGGCAGAGCTCGAGCAGCACCATCAGCTCGCGGGTGCGATGGCGGAGTCGCTCGTCGGTGATCTGGGCCGCCGCCTCGTCGGCGCTGAGGGCCGCCGACGGCGACAGGTCGGGATCGGGGAGCTGCCAGAGGTGCGTGGCGAGGGCCCGCAGGATCGTGAGCTGCTCGGCGGTGGGTCCGTCGGGTCCACTGATGGCGCCGAGGCAGGCGCGGGTCACCAGGTCGGCGTCGGTTGCGGAGAGTGCTCCGGGCATGGGGTAACAGCCTACAGCATGGCGCGGCCCACCGGGCGACGCGCACGGGCCGACCAGCGCGGGGTGCGAGCGACGATGGGGATGCGCGACGGTGCGACGAGGGTCGCGGCCGGGCCCGCGTGTTACTTGTTGGGCTGAGGAACGATGCGCAGGTACGGCTTGAGGGCCTTCCAGCCCTCGGGGAACTTCTGCTTCGCCTCCTCGTCGGTCACCGCGCCCGCGATGATCACGTCGTCGCCGTCGCGCCAGTCGACCGGAGTCGCCACGGAGTACTGCGCCGTGAGCTGGAGCGAGTCGATCACCCGGAGGATCTCGTCGAAGTTGCGCCCGGTGCTGGCGGGGTAGGTGATGATGAGCTTCACCTTCTTGTCGGGCCCGATGACGAACACCGAACGCACCGTGAGGGTGTCGTTCGCGTTGGGGTGGATCATGTCGTAGAGGTCCGAGACCGTGTGGTCGGGATCGGCGAGGAGGGGGAAGTTCAGGGCCGTGCCCTGGGTCTCCTCGATGTCGCCCTTCCAGGCCTCGTGCGAGTCGAGCGGGTCCACGGAGAGGCCCACGACCTTGACGTTGCGCTTGTCGAACTCGGGCTTGAGCGCCGCGACCCGCCCGAGCTCGGTGGTGCACACCGGGGTGAAGTCGCGCGGGTGCGAGAAGAGCACGCCCCAGCCGTCGCCGAGGTACTCGTAGAAGTCGATGGTGCCGGCGGTGGACTCGGCGGTGAAGTTCGGGGCTTGGTCGCCTAGACGCAGGGCCATGGGGGTGCTCCCAGATCGTGGAGAGGCCGGCTCGAAAGCCGACTCAATCAGTCGGATTTCGATCGAGGGTATCGGGCTCCCCGTCCGACTGCCACCCGGCCCCGGTGGGACCCGCTCACCGGCCCGGAACCGCCGACAGCGTCGACGCGTGGCCAATCACATCCCACCGCGGCTCGAGGCGACCCTCGGCGACCTGACCCGGGAGTCCCTCGACGCAGTGGTGAACGCTGCGAACGAGAAGCTCGCCCGGGGCGGGGGGGTGTGCGGGGCGATCTTAGCCGCCGCCGGGCCCGGCCTTGCGGAGGCGTGCGCCGACGTCGCCCCGTGCCCCACCTGCGACGCCCGCACCACGGGCGTGTTCGGGTACCCGCTCGAGGTGGCGACCGAGATCGCTGTGCGGACGGTGGCCACGACGCCCACCGCCGTAGAGCGGGTGCGCTTCGTCTGCTTCGACGCACCCACCCTTGCCGTCTACGAGCGCGCGCTCTCGGCACCCTGACCGGGAACCGAACTCACCGGTCTCCCGGTGGCGCGTTCGTCACGCTTCGACGTGGGCGAGGATCGCGAGCACGGTCACCGCGGTGATCGTCGCACCTCCGGGCGCGGCGGCCCCCACCGCGTAGATTGCGGCGCGGGCGCGCGCGGCATCCTCGGTGGCGAAGACGTAGAAGCCGGTGCCGGTCGCGTGGTCGTCGGTGAGCGTCCACGTCGCCGAGCGCAGATCGGCGAGGGCCCGTACCGCCGGCACGGCTCCCTCCTCGAGTGACCGGCGCAGGTACTCGGGGTCGGCCCCGGCCGGGACCGAGACCGTCGTCATCACTGCCCACATGGCGTGTGTCCTCCTGCATGCGTCTGCGTGCATGCGTCTGCGTGCGTCCTGGATCGTCGATCCGGTGACCGACGCCCGGATGCATCGCCCAGTATCCCCCGAGACGCCCAGTATCCCCCGAGATGGTGGATACTGGTGCGCTCACGGGAGGGCGTCATGGCGTACACGATCGACTCGATCCCCGATCTGACCGGCACCGTATCGCTCGTCACCGGAGCCAACAGTGGTGTGGGCCTCGCCACCGCCCAAGCCTTGGCGGCCAAGGGGTCGCACGTCGTCATGGCCGCGCGGGACCGAACCAAGGCCGAGGCTGCGGAGGCACGGATCCACGCCGCTGCTCCCGACGCGTCGACCGAGATCGTGGACCTCGACCTCGCGTCCCTCGAGTCGATCGCCGGTGCGGCCGATGCGGTCCTCCGCCGACACGAACAGCTTGGCATCCTCGTCAACAACGCTGGCCTCATGGCGATGCCGGAGGGTCGAACGGTCGACGGGTTCGAGACGCAGTTCGGGGTCAACCACCTCGGGCACTGGGCGCTCACTGCGCGTCTCATGCCGGCGCTTCTCGCCGCTCCCGCCGCGCGGGTGGTGACCGTGACGAGCAGCGCGCATCACATCGGCACCGCGGTCGATCCCGCCAACCCGCACCTGCACGGACGGTACGGACCGTGGAAGGCCTACGGAAACGCCAAGCTCGCGAACTACCACTTCGCGATCGGCCTCCAGAACGAGTTCGCCCGGGCCGGCGTGTCGGCCGCGAGCCTGCTGGCGCATCCGGGCCTGTCGAACACCAACCTCCAGGCCCAGACGGCGCACGAGGGCGCAGCGGGAGTCACCGGGTCGCTGTCGGTCACTCTGGCGAAGCGCGTCGGCATGTCGTCGGAGTGGGGCGCGATGAGCCAGATCCGCGCGGCCACCGATACCCGGGCCAAGGGCGGACAGTTCTACGCGCCGCGGTACGTGATGTTCGGCCCGCCGGTGCTGCGACCCGTGCTGCGACCGGGCAACCGCGCCGCGATCGCGACCCTCTGGGCGGTCTCCGAGCGCGAGACCGGTCTGCGCATCGAGGTGGCGAATCGGCACTGATCGAGCTGACGGTCGGACCTCGGCGACCATCGGTCGCCCGGAATCCGGTCGTCGGCTCGGTTCCGCAGGAGGCTGCTATCCCGGTCTCGGGGCGGCTCGTAAGATCGGGACGCCGTGGATGAGTTGGCGGAGTTCGGATCCTCGAGGGCACGGCACCGGGAGTCGTAGGTGGGGCTAGGCCGGGTCTTGCGGCGACCGCGGCCGGCGGTCGGTGGTGAACCACCGGGAGGGGTGCCGGCGAGGCGATCGTCGTCGGCTCGGCTGCGCTTCTCGCTGGCGTGCGTCGTGGGTGGCGTGGCTGCGTCGGCCGTGTTCGCCCGGACGATGTTCGGGGGGAGTTTCGACCCCCTGGTCCCCGAAGCGCTCGGTGGGGTCTACGACGCGCAGGCCCGCAGTCTGTTCCACGGTCATTGGGACGTCCCGAAGTTGGCCGTGACGTTCGAGCGGTTCACCGTCGGCGGTCGCTACTACACCTATTTCGGCCCGTGGCCGGCGATCCTGCGCATGCCGGTGCTCGCGCTCACGGACGCGTTCGACGGTCGACTCAGCCGGCTCTCGATGTTCTTGGCGTTCATGGTGCTCGTCGGGTTCTCGGGGCGTATCGCGTGGCAGGCGCGGGTCGCGGTCCGCGGGGACCGCCCGGTCGGATGGCGGTCGTTCATTGCCGCAGCTGGTTTCGTGTTCGTTGTCGGATGTGGATCGAGCGCGTTGTTCCTCGCGTCGCGCGCGTACGTGTATCACGAGGCGATCTTGTGGGCGACTGCGTGGACCGTTGCGTCGTTCTCGTTCGTCGTGGCGTACCTCGCGAGAGGACGGGGATGGTCGTTGGTCGGGGCCTGCCTCACGGCCACGCTCGCGATGCTGTCGCGACCGAGCGTCGGTCTCGGCCCGGTGATCGCCTTGGCGCTCCTGCTTGCTGTCCGTGTCGTGCAGCGCGTCTCCGACGAGTACGCGCGACG
>JBJSXO010000402.1:0-2136 GCA_046086425.1 Actinomycetota bacterium
CGTCCACGAGCCGGGCGGCGGCTTGGTCGCGATCGTCCGTACCGCCGAGGATCTCGGCGATGGCAGGGTCGCCGACCATCGTGGTGAGCCCGTCGGAGCACAGCAGGAGGCGGTCACCGTCCTCGAGGTCGACCTCGAGCACGTCGACCACGACCTGGGCGTCGATGCCGAGCGCGCGGGTGATCATCGACCGCCGGGGGTCGACCCGCGCCTCGGCCTCGGTGAGCTCGCCCGACGCGATGAGCTCGGCGATGACGCTGTGGTCGGTGGTGAGTTGACGGAGCTCGCCGCTGCGCAGGAGATAGGCGCGTGAGTCCCCGACGTGGCCGATCACGAGCGTCCGGTCGCGCAGGGTCCCCGCGGTGATCGTGGTGCCCATGCCGCGCAGCGACTCGTCGGTGGCGGCCTGCGTGAACACGGCGTCGTTGGCCGCGGTGATGGCGGCATCGATCGGCTCGCCCCGCTCCAGCTCGTCTCGCAGCGCGGCGATTGCGGTGGCACTGGCCACCTCTCCCGCCTGGTGGCCGCCCATGCCGTCGGCCACGGCCACCAATCGAAGTTCGTCGACGACGAGGAACGCGTCCTCGTTGCCACGACGAATCCGGCCGACGTCGGAGCGGGAGGCGGTGATCAGCCGCACGGTCATCGGGCCCACCCGATCACCGCAGCACGTCGCAGACGGTCTGACCGAACTGCACTCGGTCGTTCTTCTTCAGCCTCGTCGTCGCCGTGACGCGATGCCCGTTGACGAAGGTGCCGTTGCGGGATCCCAGGTCGTCGACCCAGAGGTCGTTGCCGCGCCGGAAGACGCGTGCGTGCACGGTGGACGCGAACTGGTCGTCGGCCAAGACCAGGGCGCACCCGCCTCCCCGTCCCACGGTGATCTCGTCGTCGATGGCCACGAGCTCCCCGACGCGGTGCTCTGGGGCGACGACGCGCAGCGTCGCGAAGGTCTTGGGCCGGGCCGCGCGCGCGCGCGCGGGTGCTCCTGCGGTGACGCCGGCCGCGGCGAGAGCCGGCGCCCGCAACTCCCGGAGCACCACGCGCACGACGAACCAGAGGAAGAGGTATATCAGCGCGAGGAAGAGGAACTTGAGGAGGGTCAGAGCCGACTCGGGCACGGCCGCGGACCCTACGACGCCTCGAACCGGAACTCGGCGGCCCCCACGCCGATGACGTCGCCGTCGACGAGGATGTGCTCGTTCACGGTGGTGCCGTTGATCCGCGTCCCGTTGGTCGACCGGAGGTCGACGAGGAGGAACCCGTTTCCGGACGGGCGGATCTGGGCGTGCTCGCGTGACGCCTTGGGGTCGGCAACCACGATGTCGTTCTCGGGGAGGCGACCGATCGTCACCGCAGCCTCGCCGAGGTCGATGCGCTGCCCGTCGGGCAGGACGATCGAGCCGACGCGCAGGCCGGCGGCGATCTCGGTGACGATCTCGCACTGACCGACGGTGAGCTCGTTGTCGGGGACCAGGTGGACGGTGACCGACCCGGCGAACTGGTATCCCTCGTCTCGGGCGTGCTCCCGCACCAACTCGGCGAGTTCACGGGCGAGGACGTCGGCGAACGACTCGAAACGGTCGAAGTCCTCGTACGAGAGGTAGACGCCGATGTTGTTGGGGACTACGGGCACGCCGTGCACGCCCATCTGCCGATGGCCGTCGAGCTCGCGGGTCACCTTGCGGCCGATCTCGACCGGCTGCACACCGCTCTTGAACGCCTTCCCGAACGCGCCTTCGACCATCCGCTCGAGTCGCTGCTCGAACCGCTGGATACCCACGACGCAAGTCTACGGTCGGGTCCATGCCCCCACGGGTGAGCGCGCAGGCGCTGGTACGCTCAGCGGCCCACTCGGGCGAGTGGCGGAATTGGCAGACGCGCAGGCTTCAGGTGCCTGTGTCCGCAAGGACGTGGGGGTTCAAGTCCCCCCTCGCCCACCAGCAAGTGGACTCCTGCCCACTTGACCGGTTGCAAGACCCGCTCGCACCCGCGGTGGCAGGCATTGGCGAGCCGGAGAACGTCGGCACGATCGATGGTATGGCAGGACTTCGCCATCTCCGCCGAGCCGAGATGCTCGCCCAGGGCGTTCGGGGCATCGCTGCCCGGACCTCCGACGCCCCTGTGGGGCGGATC
>JBJSXO010000403.1:0-6468 GCA_046086425.1 Actinomycetota bacterium
GCGGCGGCGGGATCGGCGCGCCCGCAGGCGAGGCGCGCGTAGCGGTCACCGGGGACCCGGATGCGGACCGTCGGGTCGGGCGGCACGGTGTCGAGAACCCGGGCCCGGCCGCCCTCGACCCCGACGGCGACGGTGCGCGCGAGCGGCGGCGTGCACTCGATCACCACGACGGTGCCGTCGGGCGGCGCCACCACCTTGCCCACCACGTAACCGGCGGTCCCGAAGATCCGGTCCATGGCCGCCTCCGCGGCCGGGCCGGCGACACCACCGGGACGGGCGAGAGCCGCGCGCATGTCCTGCTCGTGCACCCAGGCGTCGAAGGCCCGGAAGGGCAGCAGGTCCCGCACGGTGCCCGGGCCCATCGGCGTCCAGGACTCCGCGCCGAAGCCGGCGGCGTCGAGGGCGCGCAGCTGGGCCAGGCGCGCGCCGGTCACCTCGAGGAACTCGGCCCGGGCATCGGCACCCGACCAGGAGCGCCGCGCGTCGACGAAGGCCTCGTTGCGCTCCCCCGGCTCGTTACGCACGTGGGCGAGACCCGCCGGTGGCATGCGGTCGGGACGCGGGCGACCCAGCGTCATCGCCTCGATGTCGGTGAGGTGGGTGAGGTTGTCCTGCACGCTCCACCCCGGGAGCTCGGTCGGAAGCTTCCACTCCGCCTCGCCGAGGTCGGCCGTGAGCTCGGCAATCCGCGCCCAGACTTCCTCGAGGAGGTCGACGAGCCGGACGTCGGTGGGAGCAGCGGCAGTGTGATCAGCAGGCATGACTCATGGTGACGCAACCTCGGTGATCGCGCCAAGCCCGTGGTCGGCCTGCTTCTCCACGACGACCGTGGCGAAGCGGCGACTCGGCGCGACGTGGTCGACGAGGTTCGGGAGATTGATCGCCTCGTACACCGACCGCGCCGCAGCGACCTGCGCATCGCGGTCCAGTGCGGCGAACACCGAGTAGTACGACGTGGGCGTTGCGGTGGCGCACAGGGCGACGAAGCGCTCTACGTACCACTGCTCCACGAACGGGAGCGGTGCATCGACGTAGACGCCGAAGTCCACCAGCCCGACCGTGGCGTACAGGGCGTTGAGCCCCTCGAGGACGAGGATGTCGACCGGCGGGACCGCCCGTCGCTCACCGGGAACGATGTCGTACGTCTCGTGCGAGTACACCGGCACCGATACATCACCGCGGCGCAACTCGTCGCGGACGGCCGCGAGGAAGTGACGGAGCGCGTCGACGTCGTAGCTCTCGGGGAAGCCCTTCCGGTCCAGGATCCCGCGTGCGTCGAGCTCGGCCGTCGGTAGCAGGAACCCGTCGGTGCTGACCACCTCGACGGTCGCCCCGCGGCGGCGGAGTGCCTCCCCCACCGACTCGGCGAGGGTCGACTTGCCCACCGCGACCGGACCCGCCACCGCCACCACCGTGGTCGCGGGCGGCCGGAGCACACCCTCCACCCGCGCTGCGAGCGCCTCCGCTGCGTCGGTCATCACCGCCTCCTCATGTGACGCGAGAGGTCACCCTCGAGGTCGGGACGGACCATCCGCTCGGTGATCCACCACGCCCCGTCGGCGCGCGTGAACGAGTCGTGGTACCGGCCGACGAGCACCGGCTGCAGCGGCGTGCCCGCCGCCGCCTGGAACACCGCGAAGTCGCTCCGGGCCGTCGCGGTACCGGACTCGGCGTCCACCGCGACCACGACCGTCCCGAGCACGTGCTTGGTGCGGGGCGTGCCGTCGTCGTAGGTGATCACGGGCTCGTACATCCGCCGCACGGCGTCGGGGCCGACCAGCTCGGTCCCGGCCGGGGACCGGAACACGCCGCGCGCGAACAGCGCGGCCACCCCGTCGAAGTCCCCGGCGTCGAGGCGCGTGCAGTAGGCGGCGAGCAGGTCACGCACGGCGGCCTCGTCGTGCATCCGGTCGGCGCGGCCCACCGCCGGGCTCATGCTGCCGACGCCTCGGCGACGCGCGCGGCGTATCCGTCGGCGAGCGCGGCCAGGGCCGCGGCACCGTCACCGACGTAGGCCGACGCGTGCATGAGGGCCAGGACCTCCGGCGCGAGCGCGCCGAGGCGACGGATCGTGGGCGCGGTCGCCGCGGTGAGGGCGGTGGCGGCGAACAGCGCCTCGGCATCGAACGCCGGGCCCACGATGTCATCGGTCGTCGTCGGGGGCCCGTCGCCGAGCGCGGTGAACAGGTCACCGGCGAACAGCGTGCCCGTGGTCTCCTCGTACATCACCCCCGCATCCCAGCCGTGGGGGACGTGCGGCGTTGCGAGATGCCGCACACGCTTGCCCCCGAGGTCGAGCACCTCGTCGTCGGCCAGCGGGTGGGGCGGACGCAGGGCCTGGTCGCCGACCGACACGATGACCCCGAGCGCGGTATGGGCCACCTGGGCGCGGGGCGCCCGCTCCAGCCAGTCGTTCATGGTGCCGCACTCGTCGGCCTCGTAGTGACCGAACGAGATCCAGCGCAGCCGTTCGATCGGCATCACCCGGGCCACGGCCTCCGAGACGAGCGGGAACAGCGCGTGCATTCCAGTGTGGAAGAGCAGCGGCTCGTCGGCCCGGACGAGGAACTGGTTGAACACCATGCCGGCGTCCGGCACGAAGGTCGAGAACCGGAAGATGTCGTCGGCGATCTCGTCGGTGCGGGTCTCCATCGGCGCGCCACCTCCTGCGCCCGCGAGCATCGGACCCGGGCGGCGATCTGTCAACTTCGCTGCGCGCCTCGGTCCCTCGCTCGCCGCTCGGGCGTCCTGGTCCGGCTCGCCTAACGTGCGGGCCGTGGGCTTCCGGGCGGTGATCTTCGATCTCGGTGGGGTGGTCCTGCCCTCCCCCTTCACGGCGTTTCGCGCCTACGAACGTCGCCAGGGACTGCCGCACCAGTTCGTGAGCGAGGTGGTGGTGGCGGGCGGCGAGCACGGCGCGTGGTCACGGTTCGAGCGGGGGGAGCTCGACCCCGACGCGTTCGCCACGGCCTTCGAGGCCGAATGTGCCGCGGCCGGGGAGACCGTGGTCGTGGCCGACCTGTTCGCCGAGATGGGCGCCGGGGGCGGCGGGCCCCACCCCCGGATGGTCGACGCCATCGGGGCGATCCGGGCCCGGGGCCTGCGCACCGCGGCGCTCACCAACAACTGGATCGCCGCCGACGGCCCGACCCCACTGGTGCACCTCCTCGACGGGCTGTTCGACACCATCGTCGAGTCCGCCCGCGAGGGGCTGCGCAAGCCCGACCCCCGCATCTACGCGCTCACCTGCACCCGCCTCGGGATCGCGGCGCACGAGTCGGTCTTCCTCGACGACATCGGGGCCAACCTCAAGCCGGCCCGGGCGATGGGCATGGCCACGGTCAAGGTCGAGGACCCGGCGGTGGCGCTCGACGAGCTGGCCGGGCTGCTCGGGTTCCCGCTCGGAGGCACGCCATGAGGGACGCGGCGCCCGGAGGGGGCGGGCGGCCGACGGCCCCCCGGCGCAGCCTCGGCCGGCGCGTGTGTGGCGCGCTCGCCGTCGTCACCCTTGCCGTGGGCGTCACTGCGTGCGGTGGTGGCGATACCCAGGGACAACAGGACCCCGACCTCGAGGAGGTGGAGGCCCAGGTCGCCCAGCTCCGGCTCGAGGTCCAGACCCTGCGCCGGGAGCTCGCGGCCCTCGCCGACACCGCGGTCACCACGACGAGCACCCCGGGGCCCACTGCGACCACGGTGGTGCGCTGAGGGGCGGTGCTCGGGGAGGGAGTCGAACCCTCACGCCCCCGGAGGAGCAGGCGGGTTTAAGCCGCCCGTGTCTGCCGTTCCACCACCCGAGCCTGCTCGGAGGCTAGGTCCCCCGACGACTCAGCGGCGGCGGAGCCCGCAGAGGTCAGGTCGGCCACCGCCCCGGCCAGCCGGGTGCGGGCCCGCAGTGCGGCCTCCCCGGACAGTCGGTTCGCCACGACCACGCCTTCGACCATGTCGGCGATGACGGCGTCGAACGGACGTCCCCGCAGGCGCACCGAGACCACCGTGCCCCCCGGGTAGCGGCGGACGGAGCGGACCGTCTCGGGACAGCGCGGCGGCGAGCGGAACGCCGGCACGGCCAGGCCGGCCGCCCGGGTGGCGTCGGCGAGCCGACGCGCGACGGCGGCGAAGCCCTCGACCCCGCCGACGGTCGGCGCGGTCCGCACCGCCGCCCCCGCCGGCCCCGCCGGCCGGGTGCTCATCGTCTGCCTCGCTGCGCTCCGCCGTTGCCACCCACGAAGGGAGTGTCGCACCGGGGTACGACACCCATGGCGCGACCGTGGCGCGACCCAGGCCGCGCCGAGGGGCCGGGTCCGGGTACGGTCCCCGCGGGTGCCGACCGCGTTCCCCGCCCGCCCCCGGCTGCGCAGCCCGTTCGACCGCGAGATCCTGCGCCTGGCGGTCCCGGCCCTCGGGGCGCTGATCGCCGAGCCGCTGTACGTGCTCGCCGACACCGCCATCGTCGGCCACCTGGGGACCCGCCAGCTCGCCGGCCTGGCCGTCGCCGGGATCGTCCTCACCGCCGCCTTCGCCCTCTTCAACTTCCTCGCCTACTCCACCACCGGCGCGGTCGCCCGCCGTCTCGGTGCCGGGGAGCGCGCCGGGGCCGTCGCCATCGGGGTGGACGCTACGTGGCTCGCGCTCGGGCTCGGTGTGGTCCTCGCGGTGGTCGGCGTGGCCCTCGCGCCCCAGGTCGTGGACCTCATGGGCGCCTCCGGCGGTGCGCGCCCGTTCGCGATCACCTACCTGCGCATCAGCGCCGCGGGCGCACCCGCCTACCTGCTGAGCCTCGCCGGTGCGGGCTTCCTCCGGGGGATGCAGGACACCCGCACCACGCTGGTCATCGCGGTCGGCGCCAACGCAGTCAACCTCGCCCTCGAGGTCCTACTGGTCTACGGGCTCGAGACCGGCATCGCCGGCTCGGCGTGGGGCACCGTCATCGCCCAGATCACCGCGGCGCTCGCCTACCTCGTCATCATCCGGTGCTTCGCCCGCTCCGCCGGCACCCGGCTGCGTCCCGACGCCGCCGGGGTCTCCCAGGTCGCCCGCATCGGCGGCCCGCTCGTCGTGCGCACCGGCTCGCTGCTCGCGGTGTCGGTCACCGTCACCGCGCTCGCCGCCCGGATCGACGACATCGCGGTCGCTGCGCACCAGATCGCCTTCCAGGTGAACCTGCTGCTCGCGCTCGCGCTCGACGCCCTCGCCATCGCGGCGCAGGCGCTGGTCGGCCGGTTCCTGGGTGCCGGGGAGCCCAACCGCGCCCGGGCGGCCAGCGTCCGCATGATCGAGCTCGGCGTGCTCGCCGGTGTCGTCGTCGGCCTCGTCGTGGCCGCCAGCGCGCCCTGGTTCCCGGACCTGTTCACCGGCGACGCCGCGGTGGTCGACCTCGCAGCGCAGGTGCTGCTCGTCGTGGCCGTGCTCCAGCCCCTCGGCGCGGTCGTGTTCGTGCTCGACGGGGTGCTGATCGGCGCCGGCGACCAGCGGTACCTCGCGGCCGCGATGGTGGTGGCCTCGTTCGGCGTGTTCGCGCCACTCGCCGCGCTCGTTGCGACGACCGGCGGTGGCCTGCTCGCGCTCTGGGGCGCGATCGCGGCGTGGATGGTGGCACGGGCCGTGGGCATGGTCGGGCGCTTCGTCGGCTCGCGCTGGGAGCGGACCGGGGCCTGACCCCGGCACTGCGTCCGGCCGGGCCCCTGCGAGCAACGATCAGGGGATCGCTACGCTCCGGGACCCGTCAGTCGAGCCAGGAGACCGGAATGCCCCTGCACGAGGAACGGCGCGGCGCCGTGGCCGTGCTCACCGTCGACGATCCCGACCGCAAGAACGCGCTCAGCCCCGAGATGGTCGACGCCATCGTCGAGACGGTCGGCCGCCTCGGTGCCGACCCCTCGGTGGGCGCACTGGTGGTCACCGGCGCCGGCAGCGCGTTCTGCTCCGGCGCCGACCTCGGAAACCTGGTTCGGCTCACTGCCGCCGAAGGGGGCGACCCCACCGAGGTCCGCGAGATCTACAACGGCTTCCTCGCGTTCTGGAACTGCCCGCTGCCGACCATCGCCGCGGTGAACGGCCCTGCGGTCGGGGCGGGCATGAACCTCGCGCTGGCCTGCGACCTGCGGGTCACCTGCCCGAGCGCACGCCTCGACACCCGGTTCGCACGGATCGGCCTGCACCCGGGAGGTGGGCACGTCTGGATGCTCGACCGCCTCGCCGGCCCCCAGACCACCGCAGCGATGGTGCTGTTCGGCGAGCGGGTCGGCGGCGAGCGCGCGGTCGAGCTCGGGCTCGCGTGGGCCTGCGTCCCCGACGCCGAGCTGGTCGACCGCGCGGTGGCCCTGGCCGACCGCGCGGCGAGCGTCCCGCGCGACCTGATGGTCACGGTGAAGCAGACCCTGCGGGACGCGCCGTGGCAGGCCGACTTCGACGCCGCGGTGGCGACCGAGCTCGACCGCCAGGCCTGGTCGTTCGCCCAGGGCTACCTCA
>JBJSXO010000404.1:0-5137 GCA_046086425.1 Actinomycetota bacterium
GACCCGCCGTCCCGAGGCCGGGTCGACCACCACCGCCTCCCGCCGCACCACCGGCGGGGAATCGAAGGGGAGGCCATGCTCCTCCGCGTTCTCGTGGAAGAGCCCGAACTCGTCGTAGAACGGGGCGGCGTCGGTCACGCCGGTGACGCTAACGCACCGGCACCGGCATACGCTCGGGTGGTGCGCCGGTTCCGACTGAGCCCGACTGCGTTCGCGAAGGTCGCCCTGGTCGCCGGGGTCCTCCTCGCCGTCATCATCGTCACCGGTGCCGCGGTGCGCCTCACCGGCTCGGGTCTGGGCTGTCCCGACTGGCCCAACTGCGAGCCCGGGCGACTCACGCCCAAGAGCGCCGACGACGTGCACGCCGTGGTCGAGTTCGTCAACCGGGTCTTCACGGGCGCGGTGTCGATGGCCGTGATCGTCTGCGTCCTGGGCTCGGTGCTACGAGACCCGCGGCGGCGCGACCTGATCTGGCTGTCGCTCGGGCTGGTCGCCGGGGTGATCGCACAGGCCGTGGTGGGCGGGCTCACCGTGCTCTTCGAGTTGCGTCCAGAGTTCGTGATGACCCACTTCCTGCTCTCGCTGGTGCTGCTCACCAACGCGGTCGTCCTCTACCAGCGCGCCACCCAGCCTCGCGCCCCTGCGGTGCTGCAGGTCGACCTCCGTTGCCGCACGTGGAGTCGGGGTCTGGTCGTCGCCGCGTGCGTCGTGGTGGCCACCGGCACCGTGGTCACCTCCACCGGGCCCCACGGGGGGGACGAAGAGGCCAAACGGTTCGCCTTCGAGATCTCTCACGTCGCCCGGATCCACGGGATCAGCGTCATGGCCTTTCTCACGATCGTGCTGGTGCTCCTGGCCCGGCTCCGCCGCACCCACGCGCCCGAGCCCGTGGTGAACCGGCTCGGCGCAGTGCTCCTCGTCGCGTGCGTGCAGGCGGCGATCGGCTACATCCAGTACTTCAACGACATCCCGGCGCTGCTGGTCGGCCTCCACATCGCCGGGGCGACGGCGCTGTGGGTTGCGGTGATCTGGTACTTCCTCGGCATCTCGGCACGCCCCGACCCGACGGCGGCGCTCCCACGCGCAGAGGCGCCGGCCGTCGTCCGGACCGCCTGACCTCCCGGCGCCCGAGAGCGCCCGGGAGCTCAGGGGTAGGGCAGGCTCAGGAGACCTGGCAGGCCTTCTTCGCCACCACCGGGGAGATGCCGCCGCTCTCGCAGTACGCGTTGCGGTCGACGACCTGCCAGGCCGTGCCGTTCCAGCGCATGAGCAGCGCGATCTGCGACGCCGTGCCCCCGCTGCTGATGGTCGGGGCGTTGTAGGCCCAGGGCCCGCCGCACTGGAAGGGCCCGGTCTTGGTGATGGTCTCACCGGGGCTGAGCGACGCCTGGGCCACGGCCTGGAAGACCGCCTGGGTGCACGGGATCCCGTTCACGCCCGTACTGGTCGTGGTGGGCGCGGGAGCCGGACGGGGCACCTGGGTGCATTTGGGCGTGCCGGTGGTCGCCGCCTGCGTGAGCGCAGCGCTGGTCAGGGGCCCGACGATGCCGTCGACCCCGAGGTTCGCGGCGGTCTGGAACCAGCGGATGGCCGCCACGGTGTTGGGGCCGAGCTTGCCGTCGATGGTGCCCGGGTTGCACCCGAGCGCGTTGAGCTGGCGCTGGATCTGCTCGACCTGGGCGGAGTCGCTCGTGCCCCGGTTGCCCGCCGGGCTGGTCCCGTTCTGCAGGCAGGTGCGCGCGTAGAGCGTGCTCGGCACGCTGTTGCTCTGGCAGTAGATGCTGCGGTCGACGGGCTGCCACGACAAGCCGTTCCACTTGAGGAGCTCGGTCACCGTGATGGTCTTCCCGCCGGCGACCTGCACCGTCGGCGCGTTGTAGGCGAATCCGGAGGCGCACTGGAAGGGTCCCGAGCGCAGGATGGTCTCGTTGCTGAGGAGACCCTTTTGCGCGCCGGCCTTGATCTGGTCGACGTTGCACGCGGCTCCGGCGGTCCCGGGCGCGGGGGGCGGCAACGGGGCGGGAGCCGGCACCCCGGTGCACGTGGGCTTGCCGTTCGCCGCTGCCTGCGTGAGGGCGGCCGTCGTCGCCGGCCCGACGATCCCGTCGACTCCCAGACCCGCCGCGGTCTGGAACCACCGCACCGCCTGGACGGTGTTGGGCCCGAGCGCGCCGTCGATGGTGCCGGCGTTGCAGCCCAGCGCGTTCAGGTCGCGCTGGAGCTCCTCGATCGCGGCGGCGTCGCTGGTCCCGGGAGTCGTGGCCGCGCCCAGCGGCGCCGAACCGAGGGCAAGCACGCCCAGGGCCACCATGGTCACCACGCCAACCACACAGATCTTGCGCCGCATCGTCCACTCCCGTCGCGGTGCCGCCGCGGCACCTCGTCGGGCACGGTATTCGCCGCTGCGGCCGACGAACGGAATGGTCGCGGGGTGCACGGCCCGGATACGCTGCGCGGCGAATGACCGACGCCATCACGATCACCCAGGGGCTCCTGGGCGCCGCGCGGGTGGGGCGGGGACCCACGTCGGAGCAGCTCCGCCTGGTGCAGAGCCTGGCCCACGGGTACTTCGGCCTCGACGTCGACGTCGAGACCCTCACGCCGCTGTCGGCCGCGGACTTCGCTGGTCAGGTCGATGCGGCGGACCGGAGGCGGGTCGTCGACCTCCTGGTGGTCCTCGAGTTCTGCCGCCACTCCGACGGTGCAGAGCAGGCCTCGCGCATCGAGGAGTACGTGCGCGCGCTCGGGGCCGACGAGCCGCTCGTCGCGGTCGCGCGTGACGCGCTCACCGAGGGACACGAGCGGGTGATGGCCGACTGGGCCCGCTTCCGGGAGGTGCAAGCGGTCGAGCCCGGTCTCCCGGGTACCGACGCCGAGCTCGCCCGCACCCTGCGGTCCTTGGCCGACTGCGCACCGGGCACCTTGGGGCGGGCGTACTTC
Organism: Actinomycetota bacterium; assembly: GCA_046086425.1. Lineage (GTDB taxonomy): Bacteria > Actinomycetota > Acidimicrobiia > IMCC26256 > PALSA-555 > CAIUKV01. The sequence goes on from JBJSXO010000404.1 coordinate 2,941, forward strand.
GACTTCCTCGACGGCCACGGCATCGCCTTCCCCGGGGAGCCCGGCGGGGGTGACGCCTCGCTCGTGACCCACGACTTCAGTCACGTCATCGCCGGTTACGGCGCTGATGCCCCGGGCGAGCTCGCGCTCCAGGCCATGCTCGTGAGCGCTACCGGGTTCGAGCACCATTTCTCCGGGCTCGTCGCCTCCTTGGCCCTCTACGAGTCGGGGAAGTTCGAGATCCTCGACATCGCCGCGCGGGTCGGGGCGCTGGACCGGCCCGGCGCGAGCGACCAGCTCGCCGAGGCCTTCCGGCGGGGCGCCGCGTGCACCACGGACTTCTCGGCCATCGACCACCTGTCCCGGGCCCACGACCCGCTCGAGGCGGTCCGGGCCGAATGCGGGGTGCCCGAGCCCGTCTCCTGAGCTCCCCGCGCCGTATCGCGCGGGTGGCTCACCGGACCCGGAGCGCCTCGGGGTCGGCGAGGTACGTCGCGAGCGGGGAGTGGTCGGGCATCGTCTCGCCGGTTCGCTTGGCGAGGAGATCTCGGGCGTGCTGCCCGCGCTCCCGGTGCCACAGCCGTGCCGTGAGCTTCCCGTAGTCGACGCCGGTCAGTCGGTACACGGCCAGGCCGACGGGTGCCATGAGCGCGTCGAACCGGTACAGCGCGCGGGCCCGCCGGGAGAACGCCGCGGGCGGGTTGGGGACCGGTACGAGGATCTCGCGCACGGCATCCGGAGACTGTGTTGCCAGCCACCGAACGAGGTCTGCGGCCTCGGGCGCGGCGCGCGTGTAGTCCCCGACCAGCATGATCCCGGTCACCTGGTCGCGGAAACGCCAGCGACGGGTCACCCGGGCGAGGCGCAGCAGCCAGTCCTGGAACGGCAAGCGCAGGATCGACTGCGAGCTGCGCCACGGGCCGGTGCGCAGCGCGACGCGGCGGCGGATGGTCCACACGCTCGACGGCTCCAAGGTGTACATGCGGATGCCGATCACGTCGGGCACGCGGAACCGGTCCGGCTTGCGGGGACCGCAGGTGATGTCCGGTGGCCCGTGGTCGTGGGCGCGAAACCCACGCACGGTGACAGTGCGGGTCGCCAGCACGTCCACGTGTCCCCGGGCGAACTCGGCGAGGACCGTGTCGAGGTGGTCGGGGAGCAGCAGGTCGTCGTGGTTGAGGAAGGTGACCAGGTCGCCGCGTGCGACCGCGAGGCCCACGGAGTTGGGCCCGCCCTGCTCCCCGTAGCGCCGAGGCAGGTTGTAATAGCGCACGCGCGGGTCGTCGAGGTCCCGGACCACGGTTTCGGTTCGGTCGTCAGCAGTCGCCGACCACGATCGCCTCCCAGTCGGGCTGTCGCTGGAGCACGAGGGCCCCCAGCGTGGCGGCGAGGACCTCCGGCCGCCCGTAGGTCGCGATGACGAACGATGCCTGCACAGGTACCGGATCAGGCAAGACCGAGGACCAGGGACAGGACCGACCGCGCCTCGTTGGTGAAGAAGCCCGGTCGGCGGGCGAGGGTCTCGATCTGGTCCAGGCTCAGCCACACGGTGGCGTCGAGGTCGGGGACGGTCGTCGTCTCGGCCACGAGCGCAATCGAGTAGCGGCCGACGCACCCGAGGAACCGACCACCCTCGTCGGACTGTTGGACGCTCTGCACGACGCCGGCCTCGGAAGCGACCTCGGTGAGCAGCTCGTCGCGACGCTCGAGGTCGGCAATGCGCAGGGCGGGACCGGGGGTCCGTTGCACGGTGGGGTGGACCTGCACGCACTCCCGGAGTCCGACCTCGGGGGTGAGCGCGAAGAGGAACCGCAACCGGTCCTGGTGCCACTGGGCGAGCAGTGTCGTCTCACCGTGCTGGCTCCCGGTGACCAGCGGCTGGTCCCAGGCGGGGACCTCGCGTTGGCTCGTGGTCACGGCGACGTGGACCACGGCGAGGGCCCCCTCCGGATCGGTGAGGCCGCAGTCGTCGAGCACCCACGGCGCGCAGTCCTGCACGGCGACGGTGCCGGTCGTGAAGCGAAACTGGCGGCGGGCGGCGGCCAGGCGCCGCTCGGCCTCGTCCACCGGCTGCGGTACCCGTCGCCCCGCCGCGTACGACGCCTCCAGCAGCCGGCCGAACGCACCGGTGTCCCCGCGGGCGAAGGGCACGCGGTCCCGAACGAGTGCGGTCGGCCCTGCGGTCACCAGCACCGACCGGGCGTCGGTGTTCACGGCG